>CAYLSF010000075.1:0-13486 GCA_964385675.1 uncultured Saprospiraceae bacterium | reverse complement strand
AAGTGGTAGCTTTATGGTTTGGGGGCGTGAAAACTCTAATGAGCATACACTTCTATATAAAAATATCAATAGTTTTGATTACGTCGAAATCATTAAATATAATGAACGTACCCCTAATATTCATTTACATGATGGTTTTTGGCTGGATGGAGTGATCTATTTTGAATTTGATAATCAGATAATTAGTTATGACATCAGCGATATTTCAAATAGAAAACCTCGTAAACTCTACGCTGATACTCAAAACAATATTTGGTTAGGCATGAATGATGGAATTATTCTCTTATCTATCAAAAAGCAAAATTTTCGACTATACCTCAAAGATGCAGGAGAAGACAATATTGTTTATGATGGGCGTGGAATATGGGCAGATGATAAAAATATGTTTGCTTTTAGTGGTAGCGGAGCATATCAATATGATTTTGAAACGGAAAATAGGAAGTTGCTATTTGCTGAAAAATCAATACAGTTTAGTCCAAATGCTGTTATACAGGCTCGTGATGGTAACCTTTGGATGGGGACAAAAGATCATAGATTATATCATATTGATAAAACTACTGGTGAAAATCTAGCGGTCTTTACTGGAGAAAGAGGACAGATTTGGTCAGTTTTTGAGGATAAAAATGGACGAATTTGGTTAGGTCAGAATAAACATGGGTTGCGTTACATTGAGCCAGATAAAATGCAAAGAATAGCCAGATATACCCAAATCAATGGTTTTGATGAGATTGAAATGATTAAAACCATTCATATCATAGAAGATAAACGGGATAACAATTGGCTATTATTGAGTGCTCAATCGGGTTGGTATCACCTACATATCAAGGAGGGAATTAAGCGTAGATATTGGTCGGATAGCGAATCGGCTTTCAATATTCCTGCGGTAGATATTCACTTTACGTATCAAGATGAGGATAACAATTACTGGCTAGGTACGGCTTCGTCTGGTTTGGTGAAAGTTCGGCTCAAACCCAATTTTGAAGTAGAAGCAGTAGAGCAGTTTACTATTGAAAATGGCTTAACTTCCAATACGATTTATGCTATTTTTGAAGATGAAAACGGCTACCTCTGGATGAGTTCGAATAATGGAATTATGCGTTTTGATAAAAAGACCTACGACGTACAAGCCTTTTTGGAAGAAGATGGTTTGCCACATTATGAGTTCAATCGTATTTCGCATTTTCAAAGGGCAGATGGTACTATATTTTTTGGAACACTCAATGGGATTGTTAGTTTTCATCCAAAAGACTTGAAGAGTAGTGCGACTTTTGAAGTGCCTGTAAGAATTGCTAAATGTGAAAAATACTCCGACGAAGCCCAAAAAATACTCAATATTACAGCAGAGGTGCTTCAAAAAGATAAAATTATTGTCTCGCCAGAAGATAGATTTGTATCGCTCTATGTTACATTGCAGAATTATGCGATGTCGGTCAAAACCAAATATGCTTATCGAATAAAGGGGCTGCAAACAGCGTTTACATTGACGGATAAAAATGAAATTAGTTTGAGTGGCTTGCCTTACGGACAATATACATTAGAGGTGAAAGCCAGAAACTATGATGGACGATTTTCGACAAAGGGGATTCAAATTCCTTTGATTATTCAACGTCCTTTTTATTTACAATGGTGGTTTATTCTATTTGCAGCAGTGGGCGTGTTTTTGTCTATTTGGCAATTGTTTCAAGCAAGAACAAGGGTGCTAAAAGCGAGAAAAAAGGAATTGGAAGAAATCGTAAAAGACCGCACCGCTCAATTGCAACAACAAGCGACTCAATTGCAATTGGATAAAAATACGATAGAACAACAAGCCAAAGAACTTCGCTCGCTCGATGAAATGAAATCGAGATTTTTTGCCAATATTTCTCATGAATTGCGGACACCCTTGACGCTTATATTAAGTCCGATTAAAGGGATTTTAAAACGACAAGGACTAAACAATAGAGACTTTACGGCTGCCAGAATGGTAGAACAAAATGCCAATAAACTCCTTAAACGTATCAATGAAATTCTAGACTTAACTAAGCTAGAGGCAAAAGAGATGGAACTCAAGCCTCAGCCTACGCCTTTTTATGAATTTATCAAGCGACTTGTAGCAACTTTTGAAAGCCTAGCCGCTCAAAAACAACAACAAGTTACTTTTCAATATCAATTGAGTAAACACCTCAATATCCTATTGGATCAAGATAAATTTGAGCATATTTTTAATAATTACCTCTCGAATGCAATTAAGTTTACGCCCAAAGATGGTGTCATTCATATTCAGCTACTAGAAAAAGAAATTAAACAAAACGGACAGCTTGAACATCGAATTATTCTAAGTGTAGCAGACAATGGACAAGGCATTCATGAACTAGATTTACCTAGAGTATTTGACCGATTTTTTCAAACAAAAAATACAGTTAATAAATCCAATAGTTCGGGTATCGGCCTAGCCCTGACCAAAGAGATTGCTCAACTGATGAACGGTAAAGTAAGCGTAGAAAGCACAGTAGGAGAGGGGAGTACTTTCTTTTTTGAAATGCCGTATGTGGAAGAATTAGGAACTTCTCTCACGACGCAAGGAGTAATTAGGAATTATGAATTACGAATTAATAAGAATGATGATCCAAGTTTACTAAACTTTCAAAGTTTAGTAAACTTAAACCCTTCCGAAAATCTCAATCAATCAACCATCCTTCTTGTGGAAGATAATTCTCAACTTCGGAATTATATTCAACTCATTTTACAAGAAAGGTATAATGTCATTACAGCAGAAAATGGGAAAGACGCTTTGCGTCAATTAGGAATTAGGAATTACGAATTACGAATTGAAAAAATTCCTAATTCTAATCCCAATAGCTATCGAGACGTAATTCCTAATTTAATTATCTCCGACATCATGATGCCTGTCATGGATGGTTTTGAACTCTTAGAAAACCTAAAAGCCTCTGATAAACTACGACATATTCCTGTGGTGATGTTAACCGCCCGTTCTAATGCAAAAGATAAATTGAAGGCATTGCGAATAGGCGTAGATGATTATATTTTGAAACCATTTGAGGAAGAAGAATTATTGGTGCGTATTGATAATTTGATTCAAAATGCAAAGGAACGAAGGGTAGTGAATGAATTGAATAAGGGCAAGCAATTGTTTAATAAGATAAAAACTAAAGAGGTCACCGCTTCATCAGTTTCAACGGCTGATTTAAAATGGTTAGAAAAAGTAGAAAAGCGATTGAATAAAGAATTAAGTAACCCAAAATTCAATGTAGAAGCCCTGAGTGCCGAACTAAATATTAGTCGAAGCCAAATACAACGTCGGATTAAAAAAACGACAGGCTTGTCTCCCAACCAATATTTTAGAACCATTCGATTGCAAGCCGCTCGTGAAATCCTAGAAAGCGGAACCGTTCAAACGGTCAATGAAGTTGCCTATGCTGTAGGCTTCGATACGCCTGCCTATTTTACCAAAGTGTATGAAAAGCAATTTGGTCGGAAGCCAAGTTCTTATTTGAAGTAAAATCACAAATCACAAATCACAAATCACAAATCACAAATCACAAATTCCGAAATCCAAATCCGAAAAATAAGTCAACAAATTAGTCATTGGTTAAAATATTGATGTTTTGACTAATTTATTCACTGGATTGCACGGTTTGTTCACTTCTGCCACTACTACATTTGTCTAAAAATAAAAACAAGATAATATGTATCCAGCTTTACAACCAACATTATTGACTACGGAGACTTTTCACCTTGAGCGTAATCGAATGAGTATTGGCACAAATAGAATCATTTATACACTAGGTGTTTTGGTGTTTCCTCTGCTGTTTATTAATGCAATTTTTTACTCCTTATTTGAAATGCGAGGGGTGAGTCTTGCTTTAGCAACAGGTACTACGGCATTGGTTCTATTGAATTTGACTATCTATTTATTGAATAAAAAAGAAAAAGGCAATCGAACACTTATTATTGGATTCAACGATTTGAAAGTTTTACAAGATTCAACTACGCTATATGTTATTCCTTTTGAGCAATTGGTTATTACAAAATTAAACTGGGGCATAGGAGATAATATTCGACCAGCAATTAGAATAGGTGGGCAAGATTTTCCTTGCATGACTATCGGGTGCAGAACACCACAGCATATTTTAAGCTTAAATCAATCACCTAAAATGGAAGAAACAATTGATTGTACTACCTACTTAATTTCTGATGAAGCAAAGTGGCAATATTTCTTATTGGCACTCCATAACTTAATGAAAGATTAGAATTTAAAATAATACTAATACATATCTAAAATGTGTATTAAGTATTGAGGAGAATTTTTTCTTATTCAAGGCATTTTTTAAGGGGATAGCCGAGCTATCTCCTTAAAAAATAACGAAGAAGAAGGGAATAATTCTACCATAATTAACCACAATTTTAGATGTGGATTAGTATAATATATCGCTAAATGAGTGAAACGACTGTTCGCCTTTCATCTGGGTAAAGCTGCTCGTACACCGTTAAAATAACAACTATGACAATAACATTAAAAAAAGGCAAAAGCAACATCAATGGAACAGGAATTTTTATCAATAATGCAGTTGCTAAAAACCAAGAATTTTATACCATTCCTTTAAATATCATTTACAAGGAGCCAAAACCTCGATGTGCAAGAATAGCGGATAGCCAGTACGTTCATGATGATGCGGTACTTAATTGGGTTAATCATTCTTGTATGCCTAATGCAATTTTGGATATTAACAGACCTGATCCTGTATTGACGGCTATCCGAAATATTTTGCCAGGAGAGGAGATTGCCGTCAATTATAATCAAACAGAAGTGCAAGGCATAAAAGTCAAATGCACGTGTAACGCGCCTAATTGTAAAGGCTACTTTGTTCGATTGTAGGACGATGTTGAACTATTAGTTCTCATCACTTAGATTCGATTAAGTTTCAATTTTATAAAAAGTTAACCACCACAATTTAAATCATGAAAAGTACACTTCAATTAATGCTTACGTCATATTTATTACTTATGACGTCATACTTTCTAAACGCACAAGTCGGTATTAATGAGGATGGTAGTAACGCAGATGCATCCGCAATGTTAGATGTAAAAAGTACGGACAAAGGAATACTGATACCAAGAATGACAACAACACAACGGACGGATATCAACAGTCCTGCCACAGGTTTATTGGTATTTGATATAACAACAGAAACCTTTTGGTTTAAAAACGCTACAAGCTGGGTAGAACTCAAAGATGGAACAACGCCAGCAACACTTGCAGACACAGACAACGATACCAAAATACAAGTAGAAGAAAGTGCCGATGAAGACACTATAAGATTTGATATTGGTGGTGTAGAGTATTTTAAGTTTATTGATAAAGGGCGAATGGAATTTGAAAATACGTTTGGTAATATTTTTATTGGAAAAGATGCTGGAGCAAATGAGGATTATACGCCTATTTTTGGTAACACTAAAAGTAATATTGCCGTAGGTGACAGTTCCTTAGCCTTAAATACATCTGGGCAATACAATACAGCTATTGGTGTATCAACCATGAAAAGTAATACAACAGGTTCATACAATACCGTTTTTGGAGCCTTTGCATTAGAAAATAGTATAATGGGAATTAATAATACAGCTATAGGTGCTGGTGCACTATATAGTAACAAAGGTGGTAATGCTAATACGGTTATTGGGTCAGGAGCAATGTCTAATAATATAGGTGGTTCTACAAACGTAGCTATTGGACAGAGTGCGGGGGCATTTAGTACAAGTAGTGCAAATGTATTTATTGGTGCGTATGCTGGAGCACAAAAAACGGTCGGTTTCGCTAATGTAATGATTGGTCATGGTGCTGGTGAGTTAAATGGAGGTACAAAAAATATTTTTATTGGCTATGAAGCAGGAAGAAATGAAACGGGTAATAATAAGCTATATATTGATAATTCAAGCACTTCTTCGCCACTTATCTACGGTGAATTCAATAGTAATTTAATTAGAATAAATGGTACATTAAATATTAATAATGCCTTTTCGTTTCCCAAAGTTGATGGTACAAATGGACAAGTATTACAAACTGATGGTAGTGGAAGTTTATCTTGGGTAGCATTGACAGACAGTGATAATCAAGAGTTATCACTTTCAAATGATATTTTGAGTATTGCTAATGGAACATCAAATATTGACCTATCCGCTTACGCTAATAGTAATACAATACTTATTCAAGACGCAGACAACGATACCAAAATACAAGTAGAAGAAAGTGCTGATGAGGATATTATTCGATTTGATATTGAAGGTACAGAAAAACTTACGTTGCAAAAAAGCATAACAGGAAGACCAAGAATGGAATTTCTGGATAATAGTAATAGCATTTATATTGGAAAAGGAGCAGGAGATAAAGATAATGGAACTGCCACAAACATAGCTATTGGTGATAGTGCATTCATAGAAAATACATCTGGTATTTATAATTTAGCAATAGGCTATAAAACCTTAAAAAACAATACTAGTGGGAATGCAAATACTGCGATTGGTGCTTATTCCACATTAGAAGATAACACAACGGGTAGTAATAATGTGGCATTTGGTTCATTGGCGGGTTATCGAAATACAACTGGAGAACATAATATTTTAATTGGTGGAGTTGCCGGTGGTGGCAATCAAAATGGAGATAATAATGTATTAATTGGTCATCAAGCGGGGGCAGGAAGTAGCAGTCTAACAGGACATGACAAACATAATAACGTTATGATTGGTTACTTAGCAGGTGGTGCTAATCAAGGTGATGCTAATGTTTTCTTAGGATACCGAGCTGGTGGAGGAGAATTAGGAAGTAACAAGCTTTATATTGAAAACTCAAATTCCTCTACGCCGCTAATCTATGGCGAATTTGATAATGACTTAGTTCGTATTAATGGAAATTTAGAAGTCACAGGAAGTTTCCCAACAAGTACGTTATTATCAGATACAGACAACGACACCAAAATACAAGTAGAAGAAAGTGCGGATGAAGATGCTATTCGATTTGATATTGAAGGTACAGAATACTTCCGAATGGATAAATATCAATTTATTGCTTCTAACTCTAATATTGCCTTTGGAAACCACAATACACTACAATTTTTGACTACAGGTACGGATAATATTGCATTAGGGGTAGCTGCATTGTCTGGAGACTCAACAGGCTCAAATAATATTGCATTAGGGTTTGGAGCAGGGCAATTTAATGGTACAGGGAGTAATAACTTATTTTTGGGTTATCAAGCAGGTGGAGCTTCTTTTTCTGTGAACAACTCTATTTTAATTGGCTATCAAGCAGGTTATTTAGAAACAAATTCAAATCGCCTTTACATTGAAAACTCTTCTTCCGTTTCACCATTAATCTATGGCGAATTTGACAATGACTTGCTTCGTGTCAATGGCACTTTAAACATCAATAACGCCTTTTCATTCCCAACAACAGATGGTACAAATGGACAAGTATTACAAACCGATGGAAGCGGTACATTGAGTTGGAGTACAGCAACTGATAATGATAATCAAGATTTATCGCTTTCTAATGATATTTTAAGTATTACGAATGGAGTATCAAATATCGACTTATCCGCTTACGCTAATAGCAATGTAGCCCTCGTTCAAGACACGGATAACGATACCAAAGTCCAAGTAGAAAAAAATAATGATGATGACATCATTCGTTTTGATCTTGAAGGAAATGAGCAGTTTATAATGGAAGATAGTAAGTTGACTATAAAAGCTGTTACGCTTTCAAGTAATCCGATTGATTTAGTATTTAATAATAACACTGTTAGTGGGGGAAGTACCGCTAAAAATGAGATTAATAATGTGTTACCTTGGGGCTTTAATATAAGTGATGAGGACTATAAAATGAATTTCAAGATAAATGGGAATACTGCTTTGACCCTAAAAGGTGATAAAGCAGTAAGAGTGAGTGATAGTTATGACTTACCGACCGATAATGGTAATATGGGTGAAGTATTAGTAACCGATGGTGCTGGTAATACTGCTTGGACAACACTAAATACCACCGACAATTTAGGAAATCACCAAGCTACTCAAAACATTCGATTGAATAATAAATATCTTTCAAATGATGGTGGTAATGAAGGCGTTTCTATTGATAATAGTGGAAACACAACCGTTAGTGGTACACTAAAAGTTGGTGGTACTTCTGCTATTTCGGGTTTTCTCAAAGCGTCGATTGCTCGTGACGTTAGTAATATCAGTAGTAATAGCACTAGAGTGGAAACATTCACAGTCACAGGTGCAGCCGTAGGAAATGTCGTTTATGTTTCTCCTCGTGCAGATATAGGTGGACGATTAGTTATTGGTCAAGTCTGGGTCAGTGCTGCGAATACGGTAAGTGTAAGATTTAGAAATGTAGGCGGAAGTGGTCAAAATCCACCGAATACGACGTATGATTTTGTGGTGATACAATAATAATTATTGTTTAATTACTCAACTAAATCTCAAAGGGTGTTAATATGTTACAAGCTGAAAACTTGAACTTAGTAACTAAGATTTAACAAGAGAAAACCCAGTAAAAAAAAACATCATTGCAAAATAAAATACAGTATGCTTCATTTAAAAAGCCATAAGCTAAATAATTGCTTATGGCTTTTTATTTTTGTGAAAATGAAGTCATTATACCTTTACATATTTTGCTGTTTAGCACTTGTTTTTGATTGTTATGGACAAGATAATTTTATTTTCAATACCCGTCATTTGACGGTAGAAGATGGATTATTAGGGCGTAGGGTTAATGCAATGGTACAAGATAATGATGGCTTTATTTGGATAGCGACGAATGAAGGATTAAATCGTTTTGACGGATATACTTTTGAACATTTTACAAAATCCACAAATGGCTTAAATGCGAATAATGTGCTAAACTTATCTAAAGATGATGAAGGGGATATTTGGGTAAGTTACCTTAGGGATAAAGTTTTTACGCCAGAGATACAGATAATTCGCCCCAATACATTAGAAATATTATCATTGCAAGAAAAATTAGGTACTCAATTTAAAGAAGAATATAAAGATTTATCCATAACCAAAGGGCATCGAAATAACTGTATTTTTATAAATAATGGTCTAATCTCTAAACAGTATATTTATAAAAAGGGCAACATAACAACCGTTAATAATGCCTTACAGAAAATCTATAATGAACAAACAGATGAATTATGGAGCTTTAAAGAAAAGGATAGCAACACAATTTATCACATCAATACACAAGGCGAAATCATCACGACTTTAGATTATACCTTTCCATTTGAAACTCAACCCATTATTGCAGCAACTAATAAAGGGGGCGTTTTTGTTTATGGAGAGCAGAACGACCAGCCGATGTTATATTATAAAGGCATCAATAAGCAACAGTTTCAAACTGTTAAATTAAAAGAGGGTATAAAAAGATTAAATAATATATTTAACTGCTTTAGAGGGGATAATCTATTATATTTTGAATATGAAGGTCGCATCGTTACTTATGATATTAAGGATTTAGATGCTCGTATATTCAGAAGCTCTATTTTTGATAATCAAGGTAATTTATGGTTAGGTACTAATAATGGTGTATTTCTACTATCCATAAAAGAACAGCGGTTCAAACAATATTTAAAAAATGCGGGCAAAGCTGGTCGACCTTATGATGGACGAGGAATTTGGGCAGATGATGCTGTTATGTTTGCGGTTAGTTCAGATTATAGTTATCAGTATCAATTTAAGGAAAAACGTAAACGCCAAATACTACAAGAATTTGCTGAATATGCAAAACCGATTTCTATTATTGAAAGTAACAATAACTCCTTTTGGCTCGGTACGAAAAGGTCTCAATTGTTGAATATAGATTTAAAAACAGGAAATCTTAAGCGAACGGTCGAATGTAGCAATAAGCAAATTTGGGCATTGTGTGAGGATAAGAATAATCGTATTTGGATAGGACAGTTGAATAGGGGATTGTATTATTTTGACCCTGATAAGATGGATAAGGCACAAAAATACAATCAACTTAATGGGTTTGACAAAATAGAAAAAGGGAAAATTATACATATCATAGAAGACCGTCGAAATAATAATTTATTGTGGTTATCCTGTCAATCGGGTTGGTATTTATTGGATATTGAAAAAGGAATTCGGAAAAGATATTGGAGTCAAGCCGCCGAAAATTTAAAGATATTAGGAGATCAAATTCAATATACCTATCAAGATGATGAGGGTATCTTTTGGTTAGCTACAATGTATTCAGGATTGGTCAAAGTACAACTCTCTCCTACCTACGAAGTTTTGTCCACCCAACAATTTGCTATAACAGAAGGGTTTTCTTCTAATACAATTTATGCCATTTATGAAGATGATAATGATGTGCTGTGGATGAGTACCAATAATGGTATCAATAGCTTCCATAAAAAAACGGAGGACGTACAAGTATTTTTGGAAGAAGATGGACTGACACATTATGAATTCAATCGCTTATCCAATTTTCAAAGAGCAGATGGAACGATATTTTTTGGGACATTGAATGGAATTGTTAGTTTTCATCCAAAGGAATTGAGTAATAAAAGAGCTTATGATGTACCCTTGAAAATAACTCGATGTGAAAAATTCTCTAATGAGACCGAAAGAATGGTCAATATTACGGCTGAGGTTGTCGCCAATAATAAAATCATCATAGAACCCAATGAGCGATTAGCAAATTTGTATGTCTCCCTTCAGAATTATGCAGATGCCCTTAAAACAAAATATGTTTATCGAATCAAAGGTGTGCAAAATGATTTTTTAGCGGCAAATAAAAATGAAATTAGCCTTAGCGGTTTGCCTTATGGTACGCATACATTAGAGGTAAAAGCCAAAGTGCCTGATGGTCGTTTTTCGGAACGTATGATTTCTATTCCATTAGTTATTGCACGACCCTTTTACCTACAATGGTGGTTTATGCTTTTATCATTGGTAAGTATTGCACTGACCTTTTGGCAAGTTTTTCAAATGAGAACCAAAGCCCTGAAAAATCGAAAACGAGAACTTGAGGAAGTTGTGAAGTCTCGCACGAAACAGCTACAAGAACAAGCTACCCAACTTCAATTGGATAAAAATACTATAGAAGCACAAGCCAAAGAATTGCGTTCATTAGATGAAATGAAATCTCGATTTTTTGCAAATATCTCTCACGAATTACGTACGCCTTTGACGTTAATTTTGAGTCCAATTTCAAGTATTCTTAAACGTCAAAAAATAGATAACCGAGATTTTACCTCCGCTCAAATTGTAGAGCAAAATGCTCAAAAACTCCTCAAACGCATTAATGAAATTCTTGATCTTACCAAGTTAGAAGCTCGTGAAATGGCACTTCAACCTGAACCCACGCCTTTTTATGAATTTAATAAGCGTTTAGTCGCTACATTTGAAAGCCTAGCCGCTCAAAAAGAACAACGGCTTACTTTCCAATATCAATTGGATAAAAATTTGAACCTATTATTAGACCAAGATAAATACGAACATATTTTTAATAACTACCTATCGAACGCCATTAAATTTACGCCCAAAGCAGGTCAAATTGATGTACAACTTTCTGAGAAAACTATTAAAAATAGTGAAAATAAAACAGAAAACCACATTGTATTATCGGTTGCCGATAATGGCTTAGGCATTCCTCCACAAGATTTACCCCAAGTATTTGATCGCTTTTTCCAATCTTCTGATCATCAGAATAAATCAGGCGGTTCGGGTATCGGTTTATCCCTCTCTAAAGAAATTGCTAAACTAATGAAAGGAGAAGTTCGAGTAGAAAGTAACATTGACGAGGGTAGTATATTTTATTTTGAAATGCCGTATGTGGAGGCGGTAGACAGTAGGCAGTTGGTAGTAAGCAGTAAGAAAATGAATAACGATAATTCAAGTTTACTAAACTTTGAAAGTTTAGTAAACTTAACCCCTTCTGAAAATCTAAATAAACCAATAATCCTTCTAGTTGAGGATAATCCACAACTCCGAAATTACATCCAACTCATCTTACAAGAAAAGTATAATGTTATTACTGCGGAGAATGGGAAAGAGGCACTAAAACGGTTGAACGCCTGCCCCGTACTTGATACGAGGGACGCTTCGCTTGACGACGGACGACAGACGGATTTACCCCCTAACCCCCTAGTCCCGTACAGTAGTCGGGAGGAATTATCGAAATTGAGTGTTCCCCCTTTTAGGGGGCTAGGGGGTAAAAAACCTTCAAGCGATCCCGATAGGGATCGGGAGTCCGTCTACCGTCTACCATCTGCCGTCATTAGTGACATCATGATGCCCGAAATGGATGGCTTTGAACTCTTAGAGCACCTCAAAGCATCAGATAAATGGCGGCATATTCCTGTCGTGATGCTTACGGCACGTTCTAATATTCAAGACAAACTTCAAGCCTTACGCATCGGTGTAGATGATTATATATTAAAACCTTTTCAAGAAGAAGAATTATTGGCTCGTATTGATAATTTGATTAAAAATGCAGCAAATAGGGTAGTGGTTGGTGAAATGGAGCATAAAACTAAAGTAGTACAGAGTAATCCTATAGATAAAAAAGATGCTCAACCTACCATCTCTCAAGCAGATATAAAATGGCTAGCTAAAGCTGAAAAACGGATAAAAGAAGAAATTAGTAACACCCAATTTAATATAGAAAGTTTGGCTGCTGAACTCAATATTAGTAGAAGTCAAATTCAACGCCGTATCAAAAAAACGACAGGCTTATCTCCCACCAAATATTTCAGAGAAATTAAACTACAAGCCGCTCGTGAGATTTTAGAAAACGGGGAGGTACAAACCGTCAATGAAGTTGCCTATGCCGTTGGCTTTGATACCACACATTATTTTTCTAAACTCTACCATCAGCGTTTTGGTAAACGCCCTATTCAGTACTTAAAGTAAAATCCCAAACCCTAAACCTGCCTTTGTCGGCAGACAGGTCCCAAATCCCAAATTTCAAATCACCAGATTTTACCTTACAAATTAGTCATTACTCAACTTATGAGGTATTTGACCAATTTATGAGGTCTATTGACTAATCTGTTTGCCTTTTACTCAAATACATTTGTGGCATTGATTTAAACAAAAAATAAAAATCATGACCAATATGTATGCTCCATCAATAACGGCAGCCATGACTTCTGAGACTTTTCATCTGGTGAGGAACAGGATGAATACAGGTCGACTAAGAATAGTTTTAGGCATAGGCGTTTTCTTAATTCCTACAGTATTAGCAAATGCCATTTTTGCTGCTGTCTTTTATTTAGAAAAAGAAGAATTAGTTATAGCCACTGTAGTTACAGGGTTAATACTACTCAATGTAACACTGTTTCTATTACATAAAACTAAACAAGGGGATAGAACACTCATTTTCGGATTTAATCACCTTCGAGTCATGGATAATAAAGAGGGAGTTATCATTATTCCCTTTGAAAATATAGAAATCAAGGAGTTGACTTATGATATAGAT
>CAYLSF010000074.1:0-13550 GCA_964385675.1 uncultured Saprospiraceae bacterium | reverse complement strand
TATTCCTGCTTTAGAATGAAATCATATTTATTTTTTCTTAAACCGAGAATTGCTGTAAAATAGATTATGATATAGTGAAGACAGGAAGTTATGCTCCAAATGCTTTAGGTCTATATGATATGAGCGGCAATGTAAGAGAATGGTGTTGGGATTTATATAAAAACACATCGGATTTTAAAGATAAAAGAATCGTAAAAGGGGGAGCTTGGGTAGATCCAGCAAATAAATGTAGGGTCTCTTTTAAGGGATATAATAAGATTGCTGGAGCCTATCATATTGGCTTTAGATGTGTTAGAAATGCTAATTAATAACAAAAAATATAATACCATGAACACAGTAAACAACTTAATTTTAGCCTTAATGCTAAGTGTACTTATACCATTAAGCAATTTTGCACAAGTATCAGGAGAAAGTCCTATTGGAAGTTTAAGGATTAGTAAAAAAGAACTACCCAAGACTCAATTGATTTGGATTTCCCCAAAACCTTTGGAGGATAACATTAATGTAGAAGAAGGGCAGTTAAATATTCAACTTGTTGCTATAGAAGGAAAACACTTTAATAAATCTGACTTTAAAGTCTATATTAATGGTTTTCCTATGCCCGCTGATAAGTCTGGTGATATTAGCTATGCAGAACGAAAGTATTTTAGTACGACTATCGAACTAGAAAATGGCGTAAATAAGATTTATGTAAAAGTGGGGACAAGTCGCTCTAAAACCAAAACAATTATTTACAATGCTATCAATCCTGATTTATATGTTCTTGGGTTTGCCCCAAATTATAAACATAGCGTTTTTATCAATGAACTCAATTATACCGTAAATGATGCAAAAGCAATTGCTGCTAAATTTGAGACACAGCAATATAAAGGTATTTATGGTAAGGTGAAAATTGCTAATCATTTTGGACAACAAGCTACCGCTAACAATCTGAGAGGAGGATTAGAAAAGCTAACGACAGATTATAAAAATCAAACCATTAAAAAAAATGATGTGGTATTGATTATTATAAGTGCTCATGGTCAAGAAGCTAATGAGTTTAGCGTTTTTCGTATAAGAGGTAATGATTACGACCCAAGTAAACCAACTACGACTACGGTATCTTCAAAGGAAATCAATCGTTTTTTAGCTCAACTCCCTTGTCGAAAAATCTTAATCATTGATGCGTGTTATAGTGGTGGATTTGAGTTAGAAGATCCATTACTCGCCAGTAGAGGAGAATCCGATGCCCTTCAACGGAGGAATGATATTATTCAAACTTTTGCAGAACATCCATTAACGGTTGTATTTACTTCAAGTCAAGATAATCAAAAATCGTATGAACATAGGGAATGGAAACATGGAGCATTTACTAAAGTGTTTTTAGAAGGGCTATCTGGTAAAGCTGATACAAATAAGGATAGAAAAATCACCTTTGGAGAAATAAACACTTATTTGACAGAAACCGTTTTTCGTATCGTTCAGAAAAAGAAAGGAAAACCCCAAAGGCCTAAAATGATATTAAAGGGGATTAAAGCAGATAAAGCCTTTTTTATGTATTGAAAAATGAGTTGAATGAAAAAACTATACACTACCACTTTCTACTGTTATATCAGTTTGCTACTCACTGCTCAAAGCGTCCAAAATGTACACTTTGAGCAAGTAGGGCAAGAGGTAGCTATTTATTATGACCTGATAGCGAGTAGTACAACACAAACCTTTACCGTAGAGCTACAGGTTAGCGAAAATGGAGGCTATACCTACTCTGATCCCCTACAAAAAGTAGCAGGGGCAGTAGGCTATCGAATTACAGCAGGGCAAGGTAAACGCATTATATGGCGAGTGCTACAAGAACGGAAAAAGATAATAGGAAATAATATTACCTTTAAAGTAACGGCTACCCCTAACAAACCACTACCTAAGAATATGGTGTGGGTAGAAGGAGGGACTTTTCAAATGGGAGATATATTTGAAGAGGGAGATAGTGACGAAATGGTACATACAGTATCAGTTAGTGGATTTTATATGGATAAGTACGAAGTGACATTTGAGCGATACGATGCCTTTTGTAAGGCTACGGGACACACAAAGCCTAGTGATATCAGTTGGGGGAGAGGGAAAAGACCTGTAATCAATGTAAGTTGGTATGATGCAATAGCTTTTTGTAATTGGCGTAGCCAAAGGGAGGGTTTAACGCCCTGCTATACCATTGATAAAAGCAACAAAGATCCAAATAATAAAAATGTGGACGATAATATAAAATGGACAGTCACTTGTAATTGGAGTGCGAACGGCTACCGCTTACCGACAGAAGCAGAATGGGAATATGCAGCTAGAGAACGAGGAAAAAAGGTACGATTTGGTAATGGTCAAAATATAGCAAATCCAAGTGAGTTAAATTTTTATAGTAAAGAATCGGTTAAAACGACTTATTCGAAAGTTGGCATATATAGAGGTAAAACATTACCTGTAGGTAGTTTTCATCCTAACACACTTGGTTTATATGATATGAGTGGTAACGTGATGGAGTGGTGTTGGGATTGGTATGACACTTACCCTACGAATAGTATAAGTAAGCCGAAAGGTAGCTCATCTGGATGTAGCCGCATTGTTCGGAGCGGCTCATTGGGCGACAATTCTTACTATTGCCGTTCGGCTAACCGTTACTATTATAGTCCTAACCTCCAGAACTACAATTTAGGTTTTCGGTGCATTAAGGTCAAGTAACTTTATTTACTTTTAGTTTTTTAAACTTTAAACATTCCTATTTCTCAGGATCGATTTTTTACCCCCTTTCTTTGAAAAGGAGGTACTAGGGAGAGGGCTGAAAAATATTTCAAAAAAATATAAATACCCCGTAACGTTTTGCTCAAAGTGACTATTACCTAATAGAACAAAGGTTCTATGACACATACCAAAGAAAAAAACGTGAGGTTGTATAGTTTTTTATCCAGAAGGGAGCGGATAGAAGTCGTTCCCTTTTTTAGACTCACCATATTATTAACCAATAAAAAATAACAACACCAATGAAAAAGTACAAGTATTCCATTTATGTAGTGCTAGCTTTATGGATAGGCATTCATACAGCTGCAATAGGACAAAGCTTAGGTTTAGAGTTTGATGAAGCGGGCTATAATGCCACACCAATGCCAGCATATAATTATGGTTCTAAGTCCGATGATAAAGTACCATTTGTGGCGGAAGTGAGTCGTATTCCAGCTATATCGTATCAAGGTTCAGAGGGGCGATGTGTAGGAGAAGCTACGGCTTATTATGCGATGACAATTATGTATGCCAATGAAGAAAAATGGGAAGGCAGTAAAATTACGCAAGAAGCCTTTTCGCCTCGATATGTTTATAATAATGTCAAATTATCAGACTGCCGTAGAGGGACGACTTTTCCTAGAGCGTTAAATTTTTTAGCGAATACAGGAAATCTTAAGAATAAAGATTTTAAGCCAATCAATTGTTACCAAAAAGGAAATGCAACACACAAATCCAAAGCTCGACAATATAAAATCAAAAATTATATCCGTGTTTTTAATTCCAATGATAGTCAAGGTAAAAAAGTATTTAGGGTAAAGAAGCATATTGCCAATGGCTATCCTGTCATTGTAGGCTTACAACTTCGCCAAAACTTTAGAACACAAACAGGACAATACTGGCAACCTGATTCGGGTAATACGAAATATTTGGGTGGACATGCTATGACGATAGTCGCTTACAGTGACTACAAAGAAGCGTTTAAATTGGTTAATAGTTGGGGGCGTGATTGGGGACAAAATGGCTATATATGGATTAAATATAAGGACTTAGCGAAATATGCACCTGAGGCGTATCGTATCATTTTAGATGAAGCGAAGCCAGAGCCAGATGTACCAGAAGTAGAACGACAATTGGTACAGTATAGAGGTGCATTTCAGTTTAGAACACCTGTTTTTAATGAAGATGAAAGTATTAGTTTTAATGTAATGAAGCCTAATAGAAAAGGGGACTTTACCTATACCTTCAATAAAAAATGGGAAATCGGGGATATGTTTCAATTGGTCGTAACAGAGACTCAAGAAAATAGAGCGGCTTATGTCTTTAGTATAGATGCTCAGGGTTCTAATATTCACTTTCCAAAAGCGAAAGGTGCGATCAATACTGCTGTTTACAGTGCGGAAGAAACCGATTTGATACCATTTAAACGAGTAAAAATAGTTGTACCAGGAGAAGATAGAGCCTTAACCAAAAGAATAGAAGGTACAGATAATATCATTGTACTGTATTCTTATCATACCATCAAGGATTTTAAAGCCCGAGTTGCTAAAGTACATGCCGCTAAAGGTAGCATCGAAAGTCGCTTAAAAGCAGGATTTGGTGATTTAATCATTCCAGCTACCGAAATTAATTACAACCCTAAAGGAATGCGATTTACCGCTTCTACCAAAAGTACTAAATCGGTTATTCCTATGATTTTAAAAATTGAAGAATAAGTAAGCCCTCCCCCTTGCCCCCTCCCACAGGGAGGGGGATTTATTGTGTTTTTTAAAAAACACTCAAACAACTATAATCCTCCTCACGAGAGAGGGGGCTAGGGGGTGAGTCAAAAAAACATTTAACACCATCTAAAAAATACAACCATGACATCGTTTTATCAAAACACACTCCTCCTTATTGTTTTAACTTTTTGGATGCATAATTGCATGGGGCAACCGACCTATAGTGTACCCAAAATCGAAAATCAACGCATCTATAATGACCTTAATCTTACGCTAAAAGCAGTGCAGCCAATAGGAAAAGATGGAAGCTGTTGGTTATTGGGTGAAAATGAAAAGCAGCAACTCCAATTAATACAACTAAATGCACAAGGAGATATTACCAAAAAAGAAACGATACATCGCCCAATGTCTAGTCAACCCACGGCTTATTATTTTCAAAATGATAAAACGGTGTATTGGGTACATACCAATACTCGACAGCAGCTCACAATAGAAGCCTTTGAGATTAAAACGGGTAAGATAACAGCAGTGGCTACTTTACCCGATTCTATCAAAGGTACTATCTATAGCCTTACGATGACCGATGAGGGAACGTTTGCATTAGCAGGACAAACCGCAGGGCAACCAGGTACTAGAGATATGCTAGTCGTCTCTCTCGACCGTAAGGGCAAGGTAAAATGGTGCAATCGCTTTGGTGCTCGGGTAGGAGACGATGGTTTATACTACATTACACCAGATAAAAAGGATGGATTTTTAGTCGCAGGTTATGTAGATGATTTTGATGCTAAAGAAAATTATGCCTTTGTCATGAGACTACTCCATAATGGTAAAAATGATTGGGAGCGTAAATTTGGAACTTCTGAATCTAACACCATGGCTTATAGCATTACAAGAGGGACAGATGATTATCCAATCTTTGCAGGAACGATAGAGGATACCATAAGAGTAACACAATTGGACAAAAACGAAGATGTCATTTGGAGTCGGCATATCAGTGGTAAAGAAGGACAATATACTGCTAAAGGGATACTCTATACGCCAAACAAACGCTGTATTGTAGTCGGAAATATTATCCATAATCAAACCGTAAGGGTTTTTATTGCACGACTCAATACAACTGATTTTGAAAAAACTAAAAAAAAGGAGATTCCTTCCAATAAAAAGTCAAAACTTATGCCTACCGTTCGATTGGAGGTCATACACAATGGACAACCGCATCCTATACAATACATTAATAAGCATTATATTACTTCTGCCCAGCCCGACCAGCAATTTCAGTTATACGCTGACTATCCTAAAACAGGGCATTTTTACCTATTTAGCATTAATGCAAAACAAAAAGTGACCCACCATTTTCCTAGAAAAAATGGTCGCTTGGACTACACCACAAAGGGTAAGGTCTATATTCCAAATCGGGATTCTACATTATGGGTAAGGGATCAAGGGCAAGAATATTGGATAGGCTTATACAGCAGTCAACCTATAAAAAATATCAAAACAATAGCCAATCGACTTGCTAAAAAAGAAGGAACACCAATACAACACCTCCCCTCCGCATTGGGTAAGCAATTGCCCACAAAACTTCAATACGATACGAAAAATCTAGCCGTACAAACCACAGCGGAGGGGAAAATTTATCCTTTAGTCCTTCAACTCAATATAAAAGATACCCTACCTACCCCAACTACCAAACCGAACTTGTATGTCTTAACGATTGGTAATAATGAAAGTGGTTTTTCTACCGCCCCTGCCGACTATGCCGAACAAGATGCCACAGATGTTGCTAATTTTTTTAAAGTCTTTTCTCACTCCGACTTTTACCATACGATAGAGGTAGAACAACTCACAGGCCCCAAAGCCACTACGATGAATATCAAAAAAGCAATAGAATACTTTACCATTAAGGAATTTCAACCACACGATAGAGTTATTCTTTTTCTTTCTGGAGTATCCCGTATTCATAACGGTCAATCTATTTTGCTACCAGCGGACTTTGATGCCAAAGCACCAATTTCTACCTCCCTTTCTTATGACTTTATTTTTAATACTTTTGGTAAGTTGCCTTGCCACAAATTATTACTGTCTGATGCCTGTTATGCCAAAGCATCCCCCCCCAAATTAGAACACTTCACTGCAATATTTGGGGCATCTCCTACACAAGAGGCTTATGAGGCTAAGGCTTGGAAAAATGGGGCGTTTACGGAAGCCCTTTTACAAGTCTTACAGACCAATACAACAACGCTAACAACGAAAGTCTTATACGAACATATCCACAGCACCGTACCAAAACTGGTCAAACAAAAATACCGGCAAGTACAAGAACCTGTATTATATCCCAAAAAAGTAAAAACTATTAAATTATGGTAAACCAATAACAGACAATGGACAATAAAAAAAAAGACAATCCTTGTCCACAAATTAGAGCAATTACTAATAAATACAATAGAAGTTTTGTATTTTTGGTATTGTACCCTCAAGGTCTAATACACAATAGATCAAGTCGGTTACTTACCAAGAGAGCTTTTCATATTTTATTTTTTTGAGCCTAGTGATAGCCTATAAAAATCACTACATGGAAGAGGTATATCCTTTTCCTAAATTACCTGATTACACACTAAAACGATTATCGCACGATACAACCAAAAATTAATATGTACCACTGTAAATATATATGGAGTTTGTTAATCCTATGCTGCTATACTTTTAATACGTTAAATGGACAATGTAATCGGCAATTGGATTCTTTGGCTTTGGTGGATTTGTATAATGCTACGGGGGGAGCGAATTGGACTAATACTTGGGATTTAAATCAACCTATAGATACTTGGTATGGGGTGACTTTAGATGGGAATGGATGTGTAGATTCCTTAGAACTTTCTAATAATAATTTAATAGGCAGTCTTATTGATTTAAACCTAAGCAATCTTGAATACTTAGATCTATCAGATAATCAATTGACGGGCAGTATTCCAGATTTTTCTAATTTGCCCAATCTGACTCATCTTTTACTTTATCTTAATCAATTGACAGGCAATGTTCCGGATTTTTCTGACATCCCAAATCTAACTTATCTCTATCTTAACGATAATCAATTAGATTCTTGTGCAGATTTTACAAATATGCCAAATCTAATATATTTTGATAATTATGATAATCAACTCACTTTTGATGATATTATTCCAAATTCAGGAAAAGCGAGTAGCACTTATTCCTATGCCCCTCAAGACTCCGCTGGCACAATCCAAACCTACAGTTTCCAAACAGGGCAAACCCAAATCCTAAACTTAGGTTTCGATGATACCGTCAATACCTCCACCTACTACTGGTACAAAGACGGCATATTATTAGACTCTACTACGACCAATCAATATACCATTACCAATGCCCAACTCTCAGATGCAGGACAATATGATGTACGCATTACAAACTCTATCGCTACGGACTTGACCTTATATACTCGACCGATTACGGTAACGGTACAAAACTATTCTTGTAGATACACGGATTCTTTGGCATTGGTGGAATTTTTTAATGCATCCAATGGGGTAAACTGGGACTTTGATAATAGTTGTACCAGTTATTTAAGTTATGGGGGCTGGGGACAAGTAGCCAATCACGGAAATCGATGGGATAGTATAGGATTTGGTTTACCGATAGACCAGTGGCATGGAATAAGTCTGAATAATGACGGCTGTGTCAATCGGTTGGTTCTAAGATGTGTTAATATTGATACCGTTCCTCCTTTGAATTTATCAGAACTCACAGGACTATTCATTTATGATAATGATTCCATTAAAGGCCCTATTCCAGACTTGACGAGTTCTCCATCTTTAAGTCAAATTACCTTTTACAACAATAAGTGGAATACGACTATACCATCTACGGTATGGGATTTATCTGCTTTAGGTTATTTACGGATTAGCAACAACCAATTTTCTGGTACTATTCCACCTGATATAGGTGATTTACAAAATATAAGTTATCTAAGTATGAGTAATAATAATTTTTCAGGTACTATCCCTTCTGAATTAGGAAAGGATACCTTATTAGAAACGCTACACTTAGATAATAATGACAATCTTACAGGAGATATTACCGCTATTTTTAGGAATTTTAAAAGAATGCGTTGGCTAAATTTGGGCAATAATAATTTACAAGGCTCTATCCATTTTATCAATGATATGCCGTCATTAAGCGAACTAAGAATTGGAGGAAATGCTTTTACGGGTACGATTTCTGACTCTATACAATACTTAAATAGTCTAAGTGTCTTTTGGATAAACCACAATCAATTAACAGGAACAGTACCCGCTATATTAAATCAAAAACCTGGACTTTGGTCTGTTTTATTACAAAACAATCAATTCTCTGGAACCTTACCCGATTTAACCAATTTAACTAACCTAAGTCATTTATACCTTCATAGTAATGCCTTTACTTTTGAAGGAATGGAAACCTTATATCAGTTTACGGATACTCTTTCTACAGGATCAACTTTTTTGTACACTCCTCAAGATAGCATTCCTACTTACCAAAATGGCACACAACTCTATGTCTCCGCAGGTGGCACACTAGCAAACAATACTTATACTTGGTATCAAGATGGTATAGCCTTACCCTCTATTTTCGGAGATAGTACTTTTACACCTACTCAAGTAGGTAATTATCGGTGTGAGGTGACGAATAGTATTCTCAATGGATTGATCTTATATAGTGAAGTATTGGTCTTTAATAATTTGGGGTGTCGTTATCAGGATTCTTTAGCTTTAGTAGAGTTGTATGATTCTACAGATGGAGCTAATTGGACTAATATCTGGGATTTGAATCAGCCTATGGATAGCTGGTTTGGGGTTACTTTGGATGGGAACGGGTGTGTGATTTGTCTAGATTTAGATGGATTTGCAAATTGTAATAATTCACCTATTGGAAATAATTTAATAGGAACAATACCCAATTTAAATTTACCAAATTTAACGGGTCTTTATCTTTCGGCGAATAGTCCTGTTGGTAGTATTCCTGATTTTTCTAATCTTCCAAATTTAGAAAGATTAAGTATACACGAAATGGAGTTAACAATAATTCCAGACTTTTCCAATTTACCAAATTTAAAATTCTTAGGGGCATACGATAATAAAATTACAGGTACAATTCCTGACTTTTCTAATTTACCAAATTTAGAAGCCTTGTCTTTAATTGATAATGAATTTAGTGGTATTGTTCCTGATTTCACCAACTTACCTAATCTAATTAATCTATATATATCAGAAAATAATATTGATTCAATTCCTCCTTTCACTAATATCTCTAATTTGATTTATTTCTTATGTCACGGAAATCAAGTGACCTTTGATGACATTATATCTAATATAAGTATAACAGTAAATTATGACTATTCCCCCCAAGACTCCGCAGGCACAACCCAAACCTACAGCCTCCTAACAGGACAAACGCAAATCCTAAATTTAGGCTTCGATGATACAGTCAATACCTCCACCTACTACTGGTACAAAGATGGTGTATTATTCGATTCTACTACGACCAATCAATACATCATTACCAATGCCCAGCCCTCAGATGCAGGGCAATATGATGTACGTATTACAAACTCTATTGCTACGGATTTGACCTTATATGCTCGTCCGATTACGGTGACAATACAAACAACTTGTAGGTATTTAGATTCATTAGAATTGATTCAGTTATATAATACAACAGGGGGCGTAAACTGGATAAATAATTGGGATTCTACCCAACCTATAGATACTTGGTATGGAGTGACTTTGGATGGGAATGGATGTGTTACCCAATTATCGCTAGACGCAAACAATGTAACAGGTATCTTAAATAGTTTTTTAAACTTAACTAGTTTGGAATATCTTTCTCTCGACTCCAATCTATTAGGTGGAACGATTCCAAATATACCGACTTTACCCAATTTGAGATACTTTTCCGTTGATGCGAATCAGTTAACGGGGACTATTCCAAATTTAATTTTTGTACCAAATTTAACCCACTTCTCGCTAGGCGGTAATCAATTGAGTGGAAGTATTCCTAACTTTTTTAACTTACCTAATTTAACTTATCTTAGTCTGATTGGTAATCAATTAGATGGAGTAATTCCAGATTTAAACTTACCTAGTTTAGTAGAATTTTTAGCTTATAACAACCAATTAAGTGATTCACTTCCAAATTTTGATAACCTTACCAATTTAAGTATTCTTTCGCTTGAAAATAATTTACTAAGTGGAACACTTCCTAGTTTTCCGAATTTAAATAATCTAACTATTCTTTCTCTACATTCTAATAACTTAGAAGGAATAATACCAAATTGGTCTAGTATGTCTAACTTAACATCACTTTACCTACAATCCAATCAATTAGATTCTTGCGAAAATCTAACTAACTTGGTTAACCTAGCCAACTTTTATAACTATGATAATCAACTTACATTTGATGATATTACATCAAATATCAACCTTGTAAGTTCATCATATTGGTATACACCCCAAGACTCTGTAGGCACAGAACAAACACATTTAATCAATCAAAGTGTGTCTTTTATTATTGATTTAGGATTTGATGATACCGTCAGTACTTCTACCTATCATTGGTATAAAGATGGTACACTCATCGGTACAACGACCGATAACCAATATATCTTTAATAATATCCAATTGAGTGACGCAGGACGATATGATGTACAAGTAACCAATAGTATTGCTACAGGCTTAACGCTTTATGTACGACCAATTTTTTTAAATGTCTGTGGATTAGATGGAATGAGTATTCAAACCAATGCTATATCGTGTAATGGACAATCAGATGGAGAGATTATTATTCAACAATCAGGTTTAGGTAATTATAGTTATACATTAGATGGATTATCCACCTCTGATACGATTTTAGGACTAAGTGCAGGTAACTATACTTTAGGAATCCAATATGGTTTAGGATGTAGTGATGATACCACACTTACCATTATAGAACCACTACCTTTAGGAATTGCCACGGTACAAAACCCTACACTATGCAATGGAAGTGCCGATGGTACTGCTTCTGCTTTGGTGACAGGCGGTAATGGAGGAAACACCTACCTATGGAATACAGGAGATGCCACTCAAAATATTCAAAACTTAGCCGCAGGTTTATATAGTGTAACCGTTACAGATGCTAAAAACTGCACAACATCAGGAACAGTTACGGTAACAGAACCGCCCGCTTTGGAAGGTACGGGTTCTATATTAACACCAATTGATTGTAATGGAGGAACAGCCACCATTACGGCTAGTGCTACAGGCGGTACCCCAAATTATAGTTATGAATGGTTGGGCATCCTCAATTTTGCGACTATTAATAATATTTCACCAGGAGATTATTATTTACAAGTAACAGATGCCAATGGTTGTACGGATTTAGATACCTTATCGGTTACCGCACCCGATAGCATGCAATCTGCTATAAGCATTATCAATTCATTAGATTGTTATGATAGTCAAGATGGAGTGGTGCAAGTGCATCCGCAAGGGGGAACTTTGCCTTACACCTTTGCATGGGATAATGGACAGACGGATAGTGTTGCCGTTAATTTGGCAAATGGAACCTTTATCGTCACCATTACCGATAGTAATAACTGTACACATACCGATACCGTTAGCTTAACTGCCCCTAGTGCTATTACCACAAGTGTAACCTTAAATGCCTTTGTCTCTTGTGCAGGATTTAATGATGGAGTAGCAACGGTACAAGGAAGTGGAGGTACAGGAACTTATACCTATTCTTGGGATAACGGCATTACTACCGCTCAAAACACGAGCCTTACCGCAGGTATGCATGGGGTGACGGTGACGGATATAAATGGTTGTATGGCAATAGATTCTATTGTTGTTTTTGAGCCTACGCTATTGACGGCTACTACTGCAACTGTGGTGGATTCTTGCAATCAAGGTAAAGGGCAATTTACCGTAACGCCTTCTGGCGGACAGCCTCCCTATAATTTTAATTGGTTGCCTAATGTCAGTACCTCCAATGCTGCGGTAAGTTTGGCAGAGGGGATTTATACGATAACAATTACCGATTTTAATAACTGTACGACGGTTGTAGTAGATACGGTTGGACATTATTGTGACTCTTGTACTTTATTTCCACCGATTGTACCACTCAATACCGACTTTACTTACGAATGTCTAGGCGATAGTGTAGCCAATGTTATCCTTCAAGTTACAGGCGGTAGCCCTACTTATTATGGAGTAGGAACGTATCAAATTGTATTATCTGGCTCAAGTATAACGAATAATGGTACATTTTCAACCTCTTCTAACAGCTTTACCTTTAGTGTTGCTCATGGTGATATATGGACAGTTCAAGTGTGGGATAGTACGAATTGTGATACATTAACGTTATCTGATCAGTTTTTAGAAGATAATACCAATTGTGATTTATGCGAATTATATCCTTTTAGCATACAAGTCAATCGAGATACTTTGGTGTTACCTAATACATCTCTTCAATTATTAGCAGAAAGTAATGCTCCTTTTATAACAGGTCAAGGAACTTATGAATGGCTACCGCCTACTCAGTTAACCTGCGTAAATTGTCATAATCCTATCGCTCAAATTACGGCACCTATTACCTACACCGTAGAAGCCACCAATATATTTGGCTGTACAGCTAGAGATACGGTTATCGTAGCCATTCCAAATGTACATGATCCAGATAGTTTGATTCCTATTCTTAATCCTGTAACGGGAATTACCCCTGATGGTCCAACTAATAACACGCTTGTATTTGAAAATCTAGACCTCTTTCCGGATAATGAATTAATCATTTATAATTTACAAGGAGGTCAAGTATATAAAGCTAGTCCATACAGAAATAATTGGAATGGAAGAGAGTTTGGAACTGGAGGGAAACCACTACCACATGGTATATATTATTATCTATTTTCTACGGATACTAATAAAAGTGAAGAATTGAAGTTGATACATTATGTTTTCATTTTTCGATGATTTTTTCCACGCTATAGCGTAACGTTTTTATTGAAAAGCTATACCCCTATAGAAGAAGTTAAAGATTTATTATTCAAATTAT
>CAYLSF010000073.1:0-13578 GCA_964385675.1 uncultured Saprospiraceae bacterium | reverse complement strand
AGGATGAATCGTACCTCTGATTATCAATGATTTATAACAGAACAAGTCTATTATACTACGTTCATTTTTTTCTAAATTTGTTTCAACTTCTATGAATACAAACATATTATTTCTTTCCTAGTTGCTTACAACGCTCTATACAGAAGATGTAGGCACGCTTAGCGATTATGTACGTTCTGCTCTTTGTTTGCAGTAGTTTTATTCAAAATAATGTTGTGGATATTCCTGCTGTCACTCCCCAAAAAGGTTTATCGTTAGACCAATAATCCTTTTCTTTTGCAAAGTGTCCTATAAAAATCTCTAAATTTAGAAAAACATTTTCCATGAACTCATATTCGTAACCAACGGTGTACCTAATAGGTACTATTTGTTCCCCTGACTGATTGATTACTATTATTCCATTTAGACTTTCTATTTCAGGAAGTTCATAAAATCTAACGCCTGCTTGAACAAGTGTAAATAGATTGTGTTTTTTCAGCCTAAACCTATATCCGATTCCGCCTAAGAATTCGGATAAAGGAACTTTTGCGGTATATTGATTATTATTTACATCATTAATGTTTATTCGTCCTGAAAAGTCATCGTAATTTAGACGAAAAAGTAAGTTACTTTTTGCTCTATACTCTAAGGAGGTTTGAATAACTAGACCCTCTGATATAGCATCAGAGTTATGATTTATATACCCTATTTGTAAAGCTGGCATAAAAAATCTAATAGATACCTCTGTTGAATCATTAGTTTGTGCAGATAGTTCTAATGATAGAAAGACACTTAGATATGCTATAAATACTTGTGTGATGATTTTGTGTAATGACATCTTTTTGGTTTAATCATTTTTTTCTAATCCCTTTATTTTCTCAATAATTTCACTCCTGAATTTTACATTATCATGGTATTGTTTCTGTTTCATTCTTTCAAGAATATATACAGTTACTGCACCTCCAAAAATTGCTATACCAAGTTCAGAAAAAATATCAAGGATGACATCGTTTACAAACTCTGCCCAAGTATTCTGAAAAAAGAATTTTAGAAGACGACTGCCTATTGTAGTTATTAAGCCAACAACGAAGAAAAACCTTATGAACTTACCATGAAAATATTCTTTGTCTATAATTAAATCTAAATCATCAGGATTTTTTCTGTAATATTCAATAATATCATCAGTTACTTCAGGCTTCTCTCCAAGTAGAGATTCTTCTATAATTTTTTTACTGATGCTCATTTGATATAGTTGTCAATAAGTTAGCTTTTGATTTTAATTACTGCCAACGACCACGCATCGGCGGCGTTAGCGGCTTTTGCCGCTAATGAACGCTGATGCATTGTTGGGCATCGTTTTTTTATCGTGTTTTTTTTCGTGCAAAAAACCGAAGAATAATTGATTTTTATAATCTCTAAATGCGACCGAAGTCGTATTGCCATTTTAAGCTCGAAGAAGTGAATTCAAATTTTCAAATACCGTGATAATTTGTTCAATTTTCAAGCGCGAATTTTGTTCGCGAATGATTTTGTTTAGGCTATTGTCGAATTAATATTCTTTGAATTCAGGACAATGTTTTTATTAATCCTTTTCTTTGAGTATTGTCTGCCCCACTCATTGCCATAATGAATTCCATTAATTTCATTTCATCAATTTTAATTTGCCCAAGTGAAATATTGACTTCTTGAAAACCAAATGCCTTGTTGAGCTTAGCTGTTCGTTGAAATTTTTTCCCTTTCGTTTTCGATGGCTCATATTTCTCATCAATTATTAAGGAAATGAATTTTTGTCCATTAACATCCGTTAAATATGCGTCTTCTATTAATTCCCAATTTATAAAATCAAGTTTTGTGGTCCTGTCATAAATTCCTATTTCGTTAATTACTATTTGAGGTCTTCTATCGAACAAATGGAATAAAGCTATCGGAAGCCCTAATCCGAAAAAAATAATGCTCATCCAACCGACCCATTTAGAATCGTCAGTTGACGTAATTAACCAAATCCCTCCTATAACGAAAATTGAGCTGAGTAAAAGTAATTTAATTGCCCTCCAACGTGATTTGTATAATTTGATTTCTTTCATTTTTTCTTAATGGTGCCCAACGTCCCCGCATCCACGCCGTGCCGACCAAATGGGAGGGATGGACGTTGGATGCATTGTTGTGTGTAGTATTTTTCCTTTTTACCAATTAATATGATGTATTGTCATTCGTGGAAATTCCTCTTTTAAGTTTTCGATTTCCCTATCTTTTATTCTTGAATTTGTTATATCTAAGTATTTCAAGTTTGGCAAACTTCTAATTAGACTAAAAGATTTGGATGTGATTTTTGTATCATTAATTGTCAAGTCTTCTAAATTTTTTAATTCGATTATCTTTCTAAGTGTTTTATCTGTGATTTTTGTATTGCCTAAAAAGAGTTTGCTTATTTTCTTTGAATTAGCTAAGAGTTCTAAATTCTTTCCGGTTATTTTAGTTTCATTTAGCCATAATTGTTCAACATTTGGAAGCTTTGAAATTACTTCAATAGACGAATCAGAAATATTTGTTCCTCTTAAATTTAGAATTTTAATTCCTTTAAGATTCACAAGATGTTTAATTCCTTTATCGGAAATATTTGTTTTATCGATGTGTAAAGATTTTAAATCTGTAAGTTTTCCAATTTTTATTAGCCAATTGTCATCTATTTCTTTGCTATAGGAAAGACTTAAAAATAAAATTTCATTAGGGTTATAATTTCCAGGAACTTCTGTTTTATGATATTCAGCTATTTCTTTTTTATTCATTATCCACCATTCCAGACTTCTCATTTCTTTTATAATCTGTATTTGCTCTTGTGAAATCATCTAATTATTTGGTTTCTTTTTTTCTTATTACACACAACTATGTTATATACCCTATAAATCTGTATCACTATTGTGCTTTTTTCCTAAAGCATCCAGTGGACTCTTAATAGCTGTAATCGTTTGGGTACTGACATGAGTATATATCATAGTTGTTTTTACATCTTTATGTCCTAATAATTCCTGCACTAATTTAATGCTGACACCTCCATCGTGCAGATGTGTTGCAAAGCAGTGACGCAGCACATGTGGTGTTACTTTTTGAGTAATGTTAGCTTTCTTCGCTGCTTGACGAACTACGGCTTGCACACTCGTTGAGCTATAAGGTTTGCCTGGTTGTCTGCTTTCAAATAAATAAACGGCAGGTTTTTCTAATTGACAGTAGTCCTGTAAGCTATTTTTCAATAGGGCGGCCAACGGTACTATTCGGTCTTTTTTCCCTTTTGCCGCAGCAATGAAGAGTTGATTACGATCCCATTTAATGTCCTGCAATTTTAGTTTTAACAGTTCTCCTAGCCGAAGTCCTGAAGAGTACAGTGCAAATAAGATAACCCTATGCTTAAGATTGTCTGTCACTTCTATCATCCTCAATACTTCTTGTTTACTTAAGATACGTGGGAGTCGAAATGATTTTTTCGGACGCTCTATATCTTTAGGCATCAAATGTGGCAACTCAAATATCTTTCCGTATAAAAATTTAAGACTACTAACTACGGTATTGTGTGCACTCTCGGATATTCCTTTACCCACCAATTCATTCAAGTAATTCCGTAAGATTTTTGGCGTAATTTTTTCCAAATCGCTGTATTGATACCAAGCGTAAAACTGCAAGGCTTTACCAACATAAGCATGTATTGTATTCCAACTATAACCGATTTGAAGTAATCGATCTGCCATGCGTCGTGCCAACTTACGTTCGGCAGGATGCATTATTTTATTCAGAAATCTATCCTTTCGCTCACTTGGTGAGTCCGTTTTTTGCTTGAAAATGCTTGCCTTTGTTTGTAGTCGATTTTCAATCTGTACACCTTGAGCAGCGTACCCTTCAGTCAAGCGTTCAATAATTTTCTTGTCAAAAGGCAATATCCACCGTTTTCGACTTTTATCATAGGTTCGATGAGAAATTTGCTTTAGCAGTCGGGTATCAATGCCGTAGCCGCTTAATTCGACCGCCATTTTTTCCTCCGTGTTCGGGAGGGGATAAAAGACGAGTTGCTTTGGAGCTTCATAACTTCCGATTAAAGTACGCAATTGCTCCATTTGCTGCGGTGTCCAACACCCTAACCATTCTTGCAAAGTCTTTAAATTTTCAAAATTGCCATATACTAACCATTTACGCAGCTTGTCATTCCACCAAGCCCGCTTCATCGACTTGATTTTGGCGACGGCTTCCTTATTGTAAGGCATCGTTATCAAAAACACCTTGTTGTTAAAACTGACCTGTATTTGCCCAACACGTGCTGGGACTATGCCCGTAGTCGCTTTTTCCTCATTGACGACGCTGACGGAAGGTTGCACTACTTTAGGTGCTATGGCAGTATTGAGCCGTTCGGCAGAGGAATGCCCGGCTGTGCTGCTAACGGTCGTTTTTTCTTTGGATATTTCTGAACCTTTGGGTACTTCTACCTCGTAGACTAATTCCAATGCGAGAAAGGCTCGATAAGCTTCTTTTGTTTTTGGAATATACCAACAGGCGTGCGTTTTAGAAAATTTTCTATCGGGTAGCGTCTTAATACGACGGATTATGGAAAAGTCCTTTTCAAAAAAAAGACCAATCCAGATTTCACCCCGATGTAGGAGGGGTCGTACTTTAATGATATTTTGGATAGCTACTTCGATACATTAAAAATACAAAACTTCTTATCAACTGTCAAAAAAATAGGATTAAATTTTGGTTCTAACAATCGTTTTTGGAATTGAGGGGAACATACTACAAATGATCTAGTATATATTTAATTTTACATTTGATTAGAAAGAGGGAAAACTTTACCTATCCTTCAATCCGCCCATAATTCCTAAGCACCTTCAATGTCCACAAAGTTTGCATACCTGCCCATTCTAATTTTGTACCTTCGCTGATGCCATACCAAGTATCCCATCGTCCATCACTTTTTTGTCGTTGTATAAGAGTTGTAATATCCATTTCAATCTGTTCTTTAGAAAAAATGGAATGCAAAATACTATTGGGAGAAGGAGCATAACACAAACTATGTGGTTTTCCATAGAGTCCCCAACCTTCATCTGATTTATCGTGACACAATACCCCATCGGCTAATATCCATTGTTTTAAATCATTTAAAGCCTTTACGGCTTTCTCCATATTATCAGTGTATTGCAAAAATTGTAATCTCCGAGGCACACAAAGATGACAAAAAACGTGTTTTTCTTGAATCCGCTCAATTTCAGACCATACAAATGCCTCCGCCCTTTCCATCCATGGAATATTGATGTTGTATTTCTTTAGAATACCTAGTAAGGGAGCGGTTGTACTCAAAGCCGCCCATTCTTTTACCGTTTTGAAATGTTCGGCACAAGGATAATTGCTTTTAGGACGCAACATCCACGGAATCCCACCTTTTGCTGTAGTGACACTTTCAAAATAGGGCATAAAATCTTCTAGTATGATAGCCTTAGTCAAAAAGCCGACTTCATCTAACGTCTCCAATGCCATAATGCTAAAAAGCGGTTGACTCTCAGGCGAAGCCGTATCGGGTTCCATACCATAACCAAAACCGCCATCCGTATTTCGATACGCATATACCGCATGATAAACGCCTTGTATATCCCCTTGCTCAAAATAAAATTGAAACAAACGCCTTTCAATCATTCTGGCGTTGGTTAATATAAAGTCTCTCGCCTTTAAGTAATTCTGTTTGGTTAGTTTCATATTGTATTGCTTTATCATCCACAAATTAAATAAAATTAGATAGCGTTTTATGGAAATAAAAAATGTACTTTTATGTGGTTATCGTAACTATTCAGAACCGAGAACAGAGACGCGAGAACAGAGAAGAATCCTATAAAACACCTATTTTAAATAGGCTTAAATGTGCCATAATGTCTTATTTTAAGCAAAACTATGGTTTGACTTGTCTCTTTTCTCTACTCTCGCTTCTCTATTCTGAACATTTACTGATTATCAAAATTAAATTATCAAAATGAAACAACAAACTTTTACTGTTAGAGAGCGAAGTAATTTGGTCATGCATGCTTTTATTATCGTGTTGATTGGCTTTTTCGGAGGATTTGGGTGGCTACTGAATTTAGCAGGTGCTATTGAACTATGGCCATTGCCACCTTTGGATTTTTCTGTTCCTGAGACTAGGGATTTATGGGAAAATGCACACGTTGGACCAATTATGAATGGTATTTTCTTATTAGGGATTGTAGCCGTTAGTCCTTTATTTACCTTCTCGGATACTCAAAAAAAGTGGGTGTATTGGTGTTCATTGGTAATGGTATGGGGTAATGCTTTTGGGTATCAAGGAGCACCGTTTGCTTCGGAGAGAGGGCTTGTTCCTCGTGGTGAATTAATCAATGTATTGGTATATGCTTCGTTCTATGTTGCCGCTTTGGCAGCGATTACATTGGTGATTATGTGCATTATAGGAGCATCAAAAACCAAGCGATTAAATTCTTAATCAACCATAAAAATCCAGCAAAAACCAATAAAAAATTAAACAATGGAGACAGATTATCTAGTGATTGGCGGAGGGGCAATGGGGGCAGCGTTTACGGATGAATTGATACGACATAATAAAAAGGCAACGGTTATTATCGTGGATAGAAATTATAGATTGGGCGGACATTGGGTGCATGCGTATCCTTATGTTCGATTACATCAACCCGCTCAATTCTATGGGGTTAATTCCTTACAATTGGGGAATAACTCTACCGACCTTTCTTCCAAACCAGAGATTTTGGCGTATTATGATAAAGTACTCAAAAATCTTTTAGCGAGTGGTCGAGTTACTTTTTTAGGTAAGCATAACTATATTGGGAATCATCAAGTCACACCTTTAGAGGAAACTGATAAGGTTATTGAGATAAAAGTCAATAAGAAATTGGTTGATGCTACCTATATGAACGTGGAAGTGCCTGCCACACATCCGCCAAGATTTCAAGTGGATGAAGGTATAAATTTAGTACCTCTTAATGATGTAGTGACGGAGTACAATAAATGGAAACGATTTTATGTGTTAGGGGCGGGTAAATCGGGTATGGATGCGGTTTATTATTTGGTCAATCAAGGCGTTGACCCCGATACGATTCATTGGGTTATCTCCAATGATGTTTGGTGTTGGAATAGAGATAAGGTGCAATGTGGTATTGTGATGCCTTTTATTTTTGAACATGGCTATCGACAAATAAAAGCCAATAATGTAGAGGAACTATTTTTAGGATTGGAGTCGATAGATGGATTGTTGAGAATTGATGAAAATATAATGCCGACAAGATGGAGAGGGGCAACTATTAATAAGCACGAATTGGAGACGATGCGACGGGTAAAAAATCGAATTCGCAAAGGCAGAGTTTCAAAAATTACACCTTCTGAAATTCATTTTGCCAATGAAAAAATAGCATATCCTGAAGGTTCTTTATTTGTTGATTGTACGTCTTGTGGATTGTTACCGAGACCTGAAGTGCCTATTACGTCAGATGATGTTATCACCTTACAACCCGTTGTATTTTTGCAGCAAGTGTTTAGTGCGGCTATTATCGGGAAATTGGAAGCATCGGGATTATCCACAATTGCCAATAATCTAGAAATCGTAAAGCACCCACAAATTCCAGCAGATTGGCCCGTGATTTATAATCAAACGATTCGTAATCTCGTTCAACTTAATCTAAAACTCCCGCGATGGATGGCTACTTCAAGACTTAATCTAATGACACATGATACCCGATGGAATTATTTAAAAAATGGTGTGGAAGCTTTGTTGTTGGCTAGGAAGTTGAAGGCGGCTTCTGTTCCTGTATAGGCTAATCAAATTTAAATTTCTTATTCTTGTAATAGTCTTAAAACTAAGTAAATGAAAACGGTATTAATAACAGGCGGTTCAAGTGGAATTGGTTTTGAAATCTCTAAACACTTTGCAAAAGGTGGGTACACTATCTTATGGGTTTCGCTTTTAGCAGAAGAGTTACAATCCGCTAAAGTAGCTCTACAAAAAGAATATGCTACGACTACGGTGGAAATGTTAGCCTTAGATTTATCTCAATCAGATGCTGCCCAAGAAGTATATGATTGGGTGCAATCGAATAAATGGAGCGTTGATGTATTGATTAATAATGCAGGATTTGGAACGTATGGCTTTGCGAATGATATTGCCTTTGAAAAGGAAGTAACGATGATTCAATTGAATGTCTTGAACGTGTTTAAAATGACCCGTTTATTTTTAAAAGATATGTTAGCTCGTAATGCTGGCACTATCATTAATATTAGCTCCAATACCTCTTTTCAACCTGTCCCAAAAATGGCTGCTTATGCAGCGACCAAAGCCTTTGTTAAACACTATAGCGAAAGTTTGACCGAGGAATTAAAGGCTTTAAAATCGAATGTAAAGGTGATTACGGTTTGTCCTGCGGCAATTAAAGACACTAAATTTAAGGATGCGGCTAAAATGCAAAAAGTTAAAACCTTTGAAGGACTAGTCGCAACGACAAAAGAAGAAGTCGCTAAAGATGTTTGGAATGCCTTCAACAAAGAAAAATCTTTTATGGCTTCAGGTGCTAAACTTCGCCGATTGATGTGGATTAATAATTTATTACCGCATTCTGTTGTCCAATTTTTATTGCGAGAAGAATTATCGGAGAAGTAAATGATGTTTGTTTTGATAAATTTCACCAAAAGTCACCAGGTGAGTTCCTGTTAGCATTAGAATATTAAACTAAACCACTCATTTTCAATTAGTCCCGATAGCTATCGGGACATCTGATGACTTCAGATTTAAGTCAAGTCCTAAACATTTGACTATTAAAAACCTCCAAATTTCTCAATCGCTTTGCGGATTCTACATCATGTGAAGGAAGATATATCATAGGATGATGTTTTCCAAAAGATTGAATTTGCTGAATGGTTTTTCGAGCTGCTTTTTTATCTGCACAGATGCCGGCTACCTTAGTTTTATACAATTGTTTTTGATTAAAAGTGGTATCACCAGCGAAAAATATGGACTGTTCATTGGTTCTTAAAATTACAGATTGATGCCCATAAGTATGACCAGGGGTTGGAACAATGATGACATCTTTAGCTTGAGTCAGTGCGTAAGAACCATTAAATCCAAGATTATTGGCTGGGGAAAAGGTAACTTGTCTGGGGGCAAACCATAAAGGTAATAGGCAAGGCACATGTCCAGGCGAATTGATTAGATATTCATTTTTAGCTACTACAAATTCTGCATTTGGAAAAAATCGAATCCCGTCAACATGGTCTAAATGTAGGTGCGTTAACACGACCCAACGAATATTATCTGGTTTGATATTTATTTTTGAAAGCAAATGCGGTAATTCTCGTTCTTTATCAATGTCAAACTTTAGAATCGTTCTGTAAACCGTACCATTTATTGTATCACAGGAAAAGTAATCTTTATCATTCACCTGACTATTTTCGCCCGTATCTATCAAAATATACCCCTCAGGATGTTCAATCAGCCAAGTATGAATAGGCATCCATTCCGTCCAAAACGGATCTAGTAAAATGGCAGGAAATCCAAGACTTGGATTTTTATGAGACCGTTTAACTTTAACCAGTCCAGAGGTGAGACCGTGAATTTTTATTCCGCCAATTTCAACGCTTATGATTTCATTTTTTTGATTCATTGCTTTATTTGAAGTGGTAAATCGATTACAATATGGCATACTCACTAAACCTGTAAATGCGATACTGCTATTTCTTATAAATTTCCGACGATTCATTTCTTTTGATTTATGATATAAAGTTCGGTAACTTATAACTCTATCCACTTCACCTATGTTAACTAAGTCATTTTGATTTAAAAAACCTTATGAAAAACGAAATAGCTCCCTTTGAAAAAATGAATCATATTACTCTGATTGTTCCACAGATACCAATTGCTGATGATAAACATCCATTCTAGCATGAGCATTACTATCGACCAATAAAATAACAATCATCATGGCAATCGTCGTAATACCGATGGCTCGCCAAAATGGTTTATCCATAAAAATGATCAACAAAGTCGAAACCAAAATAATGATTGGAATAACCTTAAAAACAACATTTTGATACTCTTGCATCGTATTTTCTGCTCGGGTTATTTCTGATTGCACAAAAGCAGCGGCATCACTATCATAAGCCGTTGGAAAACTGGCAATTCTAGTTTGATTGGAATACACTAAGCCAATTCCGATTATTAATAATAAAACACCCGCCACTAAGGTTGGAATGATAAAAGCTTTTGCCATATCCGTTTTCCCTAGTTGCCAAAATCCAATGCTACCTAAGACAAAGACAACGCCGAATAGGATGAAAAACGCGGAGGAAAATACTTCGGCTTTTGCCCAATCTGTGGCTATTTTTAAAACTTCCATGTTGTTATGTTTATTTTGAACCACAAAGACACAAAAGATACACAAAGAATTCTTTAAGGACTTTATGTTCTTTTCCCGATAGCTATCGGGATATGTGGTGAAAGGAATACGTATTTAAATTACTCAAAATTTATTAAGAAACGCCTTTTAAAGTGCTCGGGCTATACCCAAACGCTTTTTTAAAAGCAAATGAAAAGTGCGATAGATTCTCAAACCCTACAGAATGATACACATCTGTAATTTTCTGTTTTTCAGCTGTGAGTTTATGATGTGCGAGATTTAATCTTTTTTCGGTTAACCATTTGCCAGGCGTATTTCTAAATGTTTTTTTAAAATCAGATTTAAAAGTAGTCAAGCTTCTACCCGTCAAAAAGGCAAATCTTTCCAATGGAAGATTGTACATAAAATGCTCTTCCATATATTTTTCAAGATCTATTTTTCCTAGTTCACTAAATGTCCCTAAAATAGTACTTGCTCTTTTATCTACTGTGTCAATGATGGTTAACAGTTCTTTTATTTTAATGGATACAATTTCATTAGGTAGTTCATCTTGCATTTCAAAGTAGGGTAAAAGCGACTCAAAAAAACTACTCAATAAAGCATGTGATTTAATCGGTCGCTGCTTTGAAATATTTTCTGTCCATGTTTCTAATAAAGGCCGATTGAGATAAAATGCTCGCAATTGTTCTTCTGGCAGCACCATTGAAACGCACTTGAAGGGTTGCCCATCTATAGGTGCTTTTATACTTCTGGATAATTGATTTTTAGGCACTAGAATCGTGTCCCCTGCAACAAATGTCAAAGTACTTTTACCATACGTCAATATCAATTCTCCAGAATAAACAAAAGCTACAATATGCTGGGGATAGATGTTTTCCCAAGTAATTTGTTTATCTATAACACAAGTCATAAAAACCTGCCCTTTATTTGTGGTGTTTTGAAGTTTCATTGAATAAAAATATTACATCTATTAGAACAGAGAATAGAGACTATTTTATTGAGAGCGTCGAGATAAAAGATGATATATATCAAACAACTAATATGATTGTCAATTATATCTCTATTCTATTCTTAATGTTTACAAGATATTAAGAATGATTGAATCTAGTTTTCAATTTTTCAATTTTAAATTAAAGATTACATCAAAAAACCATTTTTAGCTTCAACTTTTGGCGGCAAATCAGTTTCACCCAACATCTCTCTCAAATCAATCTCTATCACTCTACATAGCGACATCATTGGAATATCATTGGGCATGCCTTGAAATGGATTCTCCGTATAATCTCCAATTACTTCCATCATCACATAAACCCACCCGATAAGCGCGGTAATTGGAATAGAAAGCCAGATTCCCCAATCTCCGATTTCCATCAATTCAGGAATCATACTAAAGGGGAGAAGGATAATAAAAATGGCAACAAAATACCGACTCATATTAGCATATTGACGAGGAAGCGGAAATTTCTTGATACGTTCATTTTTACCTTGTAACGTGTAGAAAGTTCTTAATACATCTTCCATTTGAGTATGACGGAAATCGTCTATGAGATTTTCTGCTCTTAATGTAGTTAAATCCCTCGATTGTTGGTTGATGATTTGTGTAGCTGTATTAGCGTAAGCAATTAACCTATCATGCTCGTCAGGTGGAAGAAATAACTTAAGTTCCGTCCTAGTGATTTCATCATCGACTAATCCTACTCCAAATTTCTTTTGATAATAACCTATAAATTTGCCTGCTTGACCGCCTTGACTGATATGTTCCCAGGGTGTAGCTACCAAAAGTTGACTTCGGTGTGCATATAGCCAAGCAATGTGTCGATAGATTAATTTCTGTTTGATTTGGTGTAGTATAGACTCAGTTTTAGGAGAATCTGTAAATAGATTGGTGATATAACCGTCCACCATCATTCCCCAAGCCCGACTATCATTGACAATACCACCCCATATTTTACGCGCTTCCCACATCCTGTCATACGCTTGGTTATTTTTAAATCCGACGTAAAAAGCAACAGCTGTTCCTATAATGGAAACTGGAAGCCAGGGTAAATCTATGGTTACTAATTGATTATAGTAAAGCACAGCGATGACTGCCATAAAAAGAAGTAACCATATAATATGCCCCAATGTCCATTTGACTAGATTGGAAAAACTAATATTTCTTGTTACTAACATTATAATGCCATTTCTAGTGTATGAAAAATTGTGTTAACCATTACCTCTACTTTCCAAGCTGATTGAGGAAGTGGATTGGTATTTTCTGCTGATACTGTAGCCGCTCTTTCTAAGGTTGATGAAGTTGCCGTTTGTCCAATTAGTGCGGCTTCCACATTATGCAATCGTAATGGAATCTGCGATACACCACCAACACCTACACTAGCAGCTTTGATGATTTCATCTACTATGACTAAGCGAACAGAACATTCTACAATTGGCCATTCTGCTTCAAAACGACTGATGGAACGAAAGTATGCTGTTTTTTCGCCAACAATGGGTGGAGGTAAAATCACATGTGTTAAAATCTCATTCGAGCCTAGAAGGTGGTCCCGGTCGTGTGCTGATCCATCGCCGTATAAATCAGCAATTGGCATTTCGCGTTGTGTTGTCCTAACGATTGCGTTATAAGCAAGTAAGGCAGTTGCTAATGTAGAGGAATGAGCATGAGCACAGCCACCCTTATCGAAAATTACACCATTTGGATGATATCCATGACGACCGCCGCATGTTGTATCTCCTTTTTTAGTGCAAGGTAAATTGGGGTGACGGAAATAGGAACAACGTGTCTTTTGCAAGAGGCTGCCCCCAAAGCTGGCAGCCCAACGAATTTGTGGGGTTGCCAATCCATTAGCAGCTTTTGACAAAGCCCCATATCCAGATTGAATCTTAGGATGTTGACCTATATCATCAATCGTCACATTGGCACCAATTGTGAGTGCTCCATCTATATTTTCTACAATGCCTCCAAAATCGAGTTTGTAAATATCTATGATAGGTCCTGATGAAATGCCCATGCGGTAACGGTCATGTAAATCTGTACCTCCTGCTCGAATTTCACCAATTGCACCTTGTATATCTTCTGGTTTTGAAAGTATTTTTAACATGATTATTATTTAGTTTGGGTCTTTGACAAATCTTGCCAAAAGTCACCAGGTGAGTTACTGTTAGCGTTTAAATGTTAAGCTAAACCATTCATTTTCAATGAAAC
>CAYLSF010000072.1:0-13706 GCA_964385675.1 uncultured Saprospiraceae bacterium | reverse complement strand
ATAACTAAAAATTATTTTTTCTTTTTAAATTCTTGTAGTTAGAGACGTTGCAGTGCAACGTCTCTACATCTGATTACCAATTACCTCAACAACTTAAATCGTAATCGCTGTGCGGTATTCGCTCTGGAATACACGGTTATAGAGCTGGTCGCACCAGGTCGTAGGACGTGTTGCGGGCCGTTGATTTCAAAAAATTCTAAAAATAAATCCTTTAAATCTGCGGATAATCCAGCAGGTAAAAATGCCAATGGTGCATCTCGCAAACTTACGATAGAGCGCGTCGGCGATGGAATATCAATATTCCCTCCATTGGTAAATTCTATCGTAATTGCCACAATCCGATTGAATCGGGTTTGGCTTGGATGTCGAATATCGGTTAACAATAATTCGCCTGTACTGGTCTCTACCGTAAAGCCGTCATTGAGGGCAACCGATGTACCATTTGGCTTAGAAGCTACTACATCATAAACGCCCAACGGTGCACCATCTAAATCAAAGGTGATAAAGACCGTAGCAGGGTCAACATAAACTAATTGCATTCCTGTAATGGTATCTAATGACGCATCTTGTAGCTTTAGCGTCATGTTATCTGTGAATTTTGCACCTTCTACCTTGACGGTGACTGTTCCTGTGTTTCCACCTTGATTGACGGTAACAGAGCGAATTTCAAAGTCTAGGATTCTGGCTTTGGTCGTGATATTTTGTGTATTTGCTCCAAATCTGGCATCATTTCCATACACCATTAAATAGTAGGTACCAGCTTGAAGACTTGGCACAACGAGGTCTTGATAGCCTTTTATCAAATCATCGTGGGAGTAATCAAAATTTGCACGAGTTGGCACTTCGTTATAACTGAGGTATAGTTCATTTCTACCATAGGTCGAGTCTCCACTCATTTCAATCAATAAACTCTCCCCACCTAATGTATTCGGAATTTCTATTCGGTAGTAAATCGGTTGATTGTCCGTTAAAACACTTGGCATTAATACATTCATTGGCAACTCTCGAACCGCAACAAGTGCCGTATTCATAGAAGCTGACGTATTATTGGTATCATTGGCTTCGTAGATATTGTTACGTTGATCGGTTGTGACCAAAGCATAATAATTGCCCAATGGTAAACCGGGCAGATTTGCGGAAATAGAATACGTTTCCGTTGCTAATGGAGCAAGGTTAATATTCCGAACTCGAATACCGAATAAAACATCATTGGCATCTAAAATCGTATCGCTAGAGAAATAAACGGCTTCTTGCATTTGACCAATTGCGGGGTTGGAACCGTTGTTTTTCGTAGTCCAAGTGACTGTTGCACTTTCACCTGCAATCAGCGTATCGGCTAATAGAATATTTTCAACAATCAAATCAGACGGTGGCAGTTGTGTCAAACTGATAGAAGTTGATGCAGTATTATTATTTTCATTATTCAACTCAAATACGACATCATTAATATCGGTTTTTAATAAAATCACATAATTGCCTGAGAAGGTCACTGGTGTATTAATGGTGATACTATCATTGTAAAATTCATTCGGCTGTAGTACACCTGTATGTGTATTAGCGGTGTAACCGATGTCATTATTATCAATGGTAAAATCGGTGGATAAATAGACTTTATCTTGCCAAGCAGACAAAGCAGTTGCCCCTGTTCCGTTATTTCTAACCGTATAGTAAATCTTAACGGGTTGCCCTGATATTCCCGAATTTGGTGCCGTCATCGCTGTGACTTGTAAGTCAGGCGGAGGCGTTAGCGTGATATTAATTGGCTCTGGATCGTAGTTGTTCGTTGGTGAATTATCTCCTGATAAGTAAGTATGATCCGTTACCAATAAGAGGTAATAATTACCCGACAATCCATTTGGAATCGTAAAGGTACGGCTATCACTATACTGATAACCAGGCAATTGATTTTCGTATTGTTGGTAATCTGTTACGAAAATATCGCCACTATCCCAAATCGAATCTAAAGACAGATATACACCATCATACCAATAATCATAATTAGATAATTGTAACGTATCGGCAATATTGGTAACGGTATAATTTACGGTAACGGAACTACCCGATGCCGCAGTACTCGGTACATCAATCGCTGTAATCGCCAAATCTGGAATTGGGTATTCTACAAAAATTGGCTCAGAACGAAGGATATTATTCCCTTCATCTGTATTCTCAAAAATATTATTATCCGCATCTGTAAAAGCATAGACATAGCAAATATTTGTACTTACGCCAGCAGGAAGCGGTGGCAATACAATATTAGTATTAATGCGATACATGGAATCGGGTTCCAAGGTAGTATTTCTTACAAATTGCTTTAATAAAATTGCATTACTCACGCCTTGCCACGTTGGATTCGGGGATAAGTACAATTTATCGATCCAATTGGCATTAGTCGCATCACCTTGTCCATTGTTCATGACTTTAAAATCCAATGGAACAACTATACCTGCCCTTGTGGAATCGGGTGTATTAAATTCTGTAACTTCTAAATCTGCCCAAGGGCCAATAATGATTTGTGTCGGATTGGTCGTGCGACCTGTGTTATTGATTTCGCTGAGTTCAAAAATCTGCGTATTCGCATCGGTGACGACATAGAAATAATAATTTCCAGAAATACCATTTGGAATAATCACCGCTTTTTGTCGAGACAATATACTATCACTTTCAATAGAAGAACTATAATTCAATTCGCCTAAATAAATCGCAGAACTTACATTTAAGGTTGGTGCTGTGGACATATAGAGTTTATCTCGACGATTACGGCTTGATAAATCTCCATTCCCTTGATTTTTAATATCCCAAGCAAGGACAATCATTTTTCCTGCCGTATCAATTGTTGGGGCAGTAATATCTGCCACAACTAAATCGGGAGAACCCACCAAAACAGCATTACTACGAATCACATTATTGGTCTCGCCTGTAAACTCTGAAATTCGCTCGGTCGCATCTACAAACACATAGAAATAATATGTTCCTGTGATGTTATTTGGAATTACAATATTTCTTGAATAATTGTAAACTGCTCCTGTTCCTAAAGTTTGATTATTGACATATCTTGACCCTAAATTCGTGGCGGTATTAATATCAAAAGTTGGCGAATTACTGATATAGACCCTATCGTACCAATAAGTCGTTGGAGCAGAACCGCCTTGATTTTGAACCGTCCATGAAATAGTCACCGACTCTAAATTGGAAACTGTATCAGGATTCACCATTGCTGTAGGCACAAGGTCTGGCGGAGGCGTTAGAATCACATTTATCGAATCATTTCTGCTGATATTATTGCTGTTGGCAGCGTGTTCATATATCTGATCAAAGGCATCGGTAAAGACATGAATATAATGCTTTCCAAAAATACTACCTGGCACAGTCACAGTTGTAGATTGTGTATAAAAACTATCCACATCCAATGCCCCTGTATGACTCAATGTTTTTAATAAAGTCGCCGAAGTTGTCCAAACGGAATCATTAGAAATATACACTCTATCTCTCCAGAAACCACCACTTGTTGCCCCGAATCCTTTATTTTCTACCGTAAAATTCACGGTCAAAGGACTGCCCGAAAAGACATTGGTTGGTGTAGCTAAGACGCTTGTGACCTGTAAATCAGGTGGTGGTTTTAGATTCACCAACATTGCTGTCGTGTTTGCCGTATCATTATTGGCTTCATTGGCTTCGCTTACGCCTGTAAACCTATCTGTAAAAACAAAGACATAATAATTCCCTGTAATCCCTTGTGGCAAAGTAATATCTGTTGTATTCGTATAACTTTGCCCGCCTGTCAAAGCAGAAAGATTGGCAACGCCTTTCATATATTGATCGGCAAAAATATCTAAGGTTTGATCAGGCGATAAGTAAATTGCATCTGTCCATTGTGATGTTCCTGTACTTCCGACACCGTCATTTTTCACTTCCCACGATACGCTAATGGTTTGCTCTGAAAATGCAGAAATTGGAACGCTGACCATTTGTACCGTTAAATCAGGTAAGCTACTTGTATTGAAGGTTTGAATACCGCCCGTAGCAGAACAATAATCATTTTTAGCAACGATTGTCCAATTATACGTCGCTCCAAAATTGAGCATCACATTATAACTATATGAAATGCCTGTAATATCTGCAACGGTTGGTGTGGTTGGCTGTGGATCGGTAGATAACCAAACATATAAGTCATATTTGGTCGCATTATTTGCAGGCGACCAGGAGAACATCACAGGTTGTGTAATACCACCTGTTCCATTCGCAGGAATCAAATTGGTTGCTGCCGAAGGCGTTCCTACGTAGGTGACAACTTGAGTTGTGGTGTCGTTATTATTGTTTTGGTCATTGTTTAAAACCGTCCATGCCTTTACCGTATAATCACCTAAAGTTGTAAAAGACGATAAAGTCGTGAACGTATAATCATAAGTCATATTTCCTGCGACCGAAGCCGTAATGGTCTCCGAAACAGGCGTATTGTTATCGACTTGATAATAAACCGTAAAGTTGGATTTTGATTGATTTCCGAAGTTTTGAACCCTAATCGTTACCGTATCTCCAAATTCACAACCCGAAGTCGGGGCAACAATTGCCACTACACCAATATCATCTGGCAAATTGTCAAATTCATCTGCGCCAATATCTGGTCTTGAAGCATCTCTAGCCTCTCCGTCAATATCATCTGAAACGGCTAATAAACCAACACCCGCACTATCTAATTGCGATTGATTGGTATGTAAATCTGTGGTAGAGACAAATAGTGGAGCGACCGAAATACTATTAGCATCTTTAGAAGAAGCTGTTTTCCAAGCAGTCAAGTCCGTTACATCTGCGGTTAACCAATATCCGATATTTGAACCGGTGGTGTATAAATTATTATAATTCGATAGCGTAACATTATTGGCAGCTTCTACATAATAGGCGTAACCACCACCCAAGTTTGCAAAAATATTATTGATCGCTTCTACACTTGTACTAAATGATCTCGAGTAAAATGCTCGTCCATTTGTCGCATCGTTAGAAGTAATATTGATGGAGTTATGATAAATATTTAAAAGTGTAGCATCTAATATTTCAATACCATGTGCTTTGCCTGTTCCACCAATTTGAATAAAATTATTAAATACTCGACCTCGTAGTGCATTTCCTGTAAAGTCATTCAAAAAGATACCCACACCTGTAAACTCACCATAAATCCTGTTCTTTTCAATCCGCATTTCGTTACCAAAATCATCGAAATACAGTCCTGAATAATTGGAATAAGCAGAATTGGTTGTAATCGTATTGCTTAAAATTTGTGGTGCTAAAAGGCTATACCCAAACATACCCGAAGTGTATTGATTGGTCAATGTATTTCCAATTATTTTAACACCTGTTTGATTAGACGTAAACACATTGAGGTATATTCCATAAGCATTATCTAGAATTTGATTGTACTCAATGGTCGAATTCATCACCGTGTTGTTAATGTAAACAACCGAGCGAATCGAACTTGTAGAAGTCGTAGCTTGTCCTTTTAAAATATTTCCAATCAAATGATTATTCGCACCATTCATACGAACGACCGTAGAATAGATATTATCCAATGCTTCTATTGTCATGTTTTTAAACGTAACATAACTTGCACCATTTAGATATACCGTATAATTTCTACTTCCATTGGCATCATAACGAAGCGTCACCAAATTACTATCTAAGGCTTCGGATTGAATCGTAATCGTATTGGTAGCAGATGCGCCTTGAATTGAGGTGATTTCAATCTGTTCTGTAAATATTCCATTTCTAATATTAAAAGTAACCGCTCCAACAACACCACCACTTTTCAAGGCATTGACCGCATTCGTCAAGGTGGTGAAGTCAGGTAAAGTTCCTGCAATGGTGTAAGTGCCACTTAATGCCGCATAAAGATTAGAAACAGTTGCCGTATCATTAAAATTTAAGGTATCCGTTGCACCATTTGGCGAAGTTGTGTAAGCTGTAATATCATAGGGTTGTCCCACATCAAAATTGAATGTACCGATAGTTACAGTGTCTGTCGTTCCTGCGGCTAAATTGCCCGACCAACTATAAGCAGATTGTACGGCATTATTGACAGACCAATTAATCGTTGCACTCGTCAATGAATTTGTACCAAAATTCCGAAGGATTGCTTTAACATCTCGTGTTCCTTCGGCAAACGGCATAATTGGTGCATCGAAGGCTATAATTCCCGCATCATTATCCGTAGGTGGTGTAAATTCATCCGCACCGATGTCAGGTGTTCCTACATTTCTAGCTTCACCATCAATATCTGTCGTGATGTGTGGCAATGGTTTTCCTTTATTATTCAAAGTAATTTCATTGACATGTAAGTCGGTTAGGCTTGTATATTGTGGGTCAATGGAAATCGAAAATGGATCGAAAATCGTAGCCGCTTGAAAGGCAGCTAAGGTTGCATAATCTATTCCGTTATATCTAATAATCGTCGCACTATTAGAAATAATATCATTATGATTCGATTCATCTACAATTCCAGCATCAAAGGTGTAGGCATATCCTTGATCCGCTTTCAAGATATTATTACGAACATTGATACTATCGCCTCCAGAAATCAATAAAGCTGTACTAAATGTTCCTGTGGATGTTTGATTAATCGAGTTAAAATCAATATTGATATTCCGACTAGATATACAATAAATCCCTTCACTACTTCCTGTCCCTCCGATTTGAATAAAGTTATTCGCAATAGTCGCAGGATTGGTATTGTAGGGTTGTACACTACTTAAATAGATACCATACGCCCCACTATTATTCGATAATTTATTATTGGTAATGGTAATATTTCCTTTTGCTGCTGAAATATCAATATTGACCAAAGCGGTATAATTGGAAGTGGACAACATGGTATTACCATGAAAATATAATCCATCTATGTAATTCGCATCAAAACCACGAATATATTGATTTTCAAAAATATTGCCTACTATCGTTGCACTATCTGCATATTGTAAGAAAGGATTGTTAAAATAAATCCCTCTTGCACCATTAAAAATATGATTGTAAGCAAAAGTATTATTCGAGTTTTGAAGGTTATTATTAGTAAACACAACATCTCGAATATTTGAGGTACTTGAGGTAGAAATACCTTCTAAAATATTGTTTTCAAAACTATTATTATCGGCTCTATTTTCTAATAGAATAACTCGACCATAAGTGCTATTATTTGCCTTTATCGTCATATTTTTAAACGTCAAATAATCTGCTCCATTCAATCGTAACGTATAATTATTAACGCTATTTGCACTAAAGGCTAGTAACACTGCCGTACTGTCCCCAACTTCTGATTGAAAGGTAATTCGATTGGCATCGGATGCACCATCAATTGGCTGTAATTCAATTTGTTCTCCGTATGTTCCTGTACGAATATTGAAAGTAACCGCTCCGATTACCCCACCTTGATTCAACGCATTAACGGCATCTGCAATAAAAGTAAAATCAGGGTTTGTGCCACCTATTGTATAAGTTCCAATTAAAGCCGGATAAAGCGTTTGACTTGCGGTGTCATTGGTAATAGTCGTATCTATAACGCCATTTGGTAAAATGGTAAAAGATTCTACAAAATAAGAAGTCGCTGCATTGAAGGTATACGTTCCTAAAGCCACCGTATCTTCTTCGCTTGACGCTAGGTTTCCTGTCCAATTATACGCTGGTTGCAATGCACCATCTACCGTCCATTGAACCGTTGCAGAAGTTAAGGCATTTGCACCATAATTTCGGATAACAGCCTTGACAGTTTGCGAACCTGCGGCAAAAGGTTTGGCGGGTTCTAAAATGGTAAATATACCTGCGTCATTACCCGTAATTGGTGTAAACTCATCCGCTCCAATATCTGCTAATGTTCCTCTAGGCTCTCCGTCAATATCATCTGTGATGTATGGCAATGATAATGCGGCATTATTTAAGAGCGTTTGGTCAATGTGCAAGTCCGTCGTTGAAATAAAACTCGGATCAACATTTAAGGAGTTAGCAGCTTGTGTAGAGGTTGTTTGCCAAGTGGATAAATCTGTTACATTTGCCCCCCAATAGCCTAGATTAGTACCATTTGTATATAAATTATTATAATCAAATATATTTTGAGTCGAATTGGTATTTCCTGAATAGATGGCATAACCTGAACCGAAATTAGCAAAGATATTATTGCGAATGGTATTATCATTAGAGTTAGCTGTTATGTAAAATGCTCTTGTAAAAGTACTAGAACCATCCATCCGAACGGAATTATGCACCACATCTATAAAGTCAGCTGATGTCAAATAGATACCATAATCCGTACTATTCTTAGGCAAGGCAACCATATTGTTGGCAACCAATGCTCGGTTTGTGGTATCTCCCACTACATCTACCAAAAAGATACCATCATCATAGTTTCCTGTGATTTTATTTTTAGTGACTTTTACCGCTCCTCTTGAATCATTGACATACAAAGCACTCGAACTAAAATAAGGTGACCCCGAATGTGTAATTGTATTTTTATCAATTTCTATATCTCGTTGTTCATCGACATAAATTGGGAAATAATAGGCATCTTCTATCGTGTTATATTGAATCAAGTTACTATCCGCCTTTGTTGAAGAACTTCCATTTAAATAAATCGCATAACCACCGCCTACAAAGTAATTATCCGTAATTTGATTGTTTTCAACACTGTTATTAAATGTTCCGAAACCATACAATAAGGCAGCGTCAGAAGAAGTCCGTGAAGATACCGTTCCTTCTAATCGGTTATTGGCAATAATATTATTAGATGCTCCATTTTGCATTGAAATAGCTCGCATAAAAGAACTATTCAATGCTTTAATGGTCATTTTTCGAAAACGATAGTGATTTGCACCATCGAAGCGAATGGTATAATTTCCAACACTTGTAGAGCTATTCCATTGCAATGTTACCGCGCTACTATCGCCTGATTCCGATTGGTAGGTAATGGTATTTATAGAACTAATTCCAGAATAGTTTTCAAAATTCAATTGCTCTCCATACGTTCCATTTCGCACATTAAAGGTCACCGCTCCTAATACTCCCCCCTTATCCATTGCATTAATGGTGGATTGAAAATCATCGAAATCGGGATTTGCTCCGCCTAAAGTATAAGTTCCACTTAATCCAGCATACAAACTGTCAGCGGTTAGGGTATCATTTGAAGTATTTTGGTCAGTCGTTCCATTTGGATTAGACGACCAAACTTGAAGCGTAAATGCAGAATCCACCACAAAATCAACTGAACCGATATTGATATTTCCAACAGATTGCCCTGTTGCTAATGAACCTGTCCAGTTGTAAGGCGATTGAATGATTCCATTGATACTAAAATTTAAAGTTGCACTCGTTAAAGTAGAAGTACCATTATTCGTCAGTGTGACCTCAAGATTTTGACTACCTGCTGCAAACGGCATCGTAGGATTATCCAACATCGTAACGGCTGCATCATTGGCAATCAATACAAATTCATCTGCCCCGATATCTGGTGGATTTTGACGAGCTTCTTTATCAATATCTATGGACGTAGAAGTGACGATTACCCCTTTTCCATTTAATGCAATATTGGTGGTATGTAAATCTGTATTGGATAAATATTGGGGATCAGTGCTGATTGAATTGGTATCTAAATTCGTAGCCGTTCGCCACGCCAAAAGGTCGGCATAATCTGTTCCTCCCGCATTGGCTAAATTTGTTCCTGTTGTATAAAGATTATTATAATTGTGTTGAGCAGGTGTTGGTAAAACAAACCCTGTTGCAATTGAGTATCCACCACCTGTATGAGCAAAATTATTATTTGCAGCATCAATGCCCAAACCTCCATCCCAGTACATCGCTCGACTTGAAGTATTAGCGTGTGTATTCAATACACTATTGTAATGTAAATTCACATAGTCAGAACTCGATGAAAAGATACCTGAAGAGGCAGAACCTGACGTACTTGTGACTTGAATAAAGTTATTTGTGACTTGCGTAGGTATAAGGGTCGTTCCATCACATTCTAAAAGGTATACCCCAATGTAAGGACTTCCAATCACTTTATTTCTACGCACCTCCATTCCACCTTGATTATAGTAGGTATAGATACCGTAGTAAAAATTATAGGCAGTATTGGTCGTAACATAATTTTCAAAAATCTGGATACCTTGTTGGTTTTGGGTGTTAATCCCCATGGTGTATTGATTCGTCAAGGTATTCCCCATCACCACTGTCCCTGTGTCTCTTAACGTAAAGTTTCCAATGGTGTAAATTCCATGACTACCATTGAGTAGTGTATTGTAGCGATAGGTGTTATTATGGTTTTGGTCAGCAGTAGTGGCTTCCGAACGAATTAAGGCATAACTGGTGGAAGTCGAAGTTGTAGCCACTCCCGTAATTCGACAGTTTTCAATCATGATGTTCGATGCTCCATTTTTTAAGTGAAATGGATTGGCATAAAATGTTCCCGTCGCTTGAATGGATAAATCTTTAAAAATAATCCACTCTGCTCCATCTAAGGTAACCGTAGCTGGTTCATTAAAGTTAGAACTCATAAAGGTCAATCCAACACTACTCGAACTATCTCCCGATTCAAATTGAAAGGTAATCGTATTGGTCACAGATGCCCCACCTACTTTTTCGATGGTAATTTGTTCATTATAAATACCATCTCGCACATTGAACGTAACCGCTCCCGCAACGCCTCCATTATCTAAAGCATTAACTGCATCTGTAAAAGTTTGGAAATCTGGATTCGTACCGCCAATCGTATAAATACCCGACAACGCCGCCGCTAAATCATTGATAGATGAGGTGTCATTTAAAATAAATGCATCTACCCCACCATTTGGACTTAGAGACCAAGCAGTAATATTAAAAGAAGTATCTGCGGTAAAATTCAAATTATCCAATAGCACTTCTACGGTATCACCTGTTGTTAGCGAACCTGTCCATGATACAGGTGTCTGAGTAACCGTATTCGCTTCCCAGCCTACACTAAATGAGGTAATGGTAGTGCTACCATTATTTTTTACAATTGCCTTTATTGGATATATTCCTGTTGTGAAGGGCACATTGGGCGTTATAAATCCTGTTACACCAATATCAACTGCTGACGGAATAAATTCATCCGCTCCAATATCTGGCGTAGTCAAACTTCTAGGTTCACCTGTAATATCAGTCGTAACACTTGCGATAGGAGTTCCTGCTGCATTTAAGGTATTATTTTGAATCACAAAATTATTTGGAGTCGTAAAAAATGGATTGGCATCCAATGAATTGGCATCTTCTCCAGTTTCTGTTTGCCACTCCGAAAGGTTGTTTACAACCGTTCCTCCCACAATTCCAGGGTTAGCAGAACCTGCTGCATACCAATTGTTATAATCTGAACTATCTAAAGTAGAAGAAACAATGACACCAAAATATCCTGCTCCTGTATTGGCAAAAATATTATTGAATAAACGATTGTTTCCTTGAAAGGCTTGTCGGAAAGCCGCATTACTCGTACTTGACCCTGTCGTATTAACGGTGTTGTGTATAATGTCTATGTAACTACTACTTTCAATATTAATTCCTCGTTCGGAAGAGGACGTTCCTTTGGTGTGAATAAAGTTATTAATGACTTCAAATCGATTCGCAGCAGAAGCGTCACAGTCATCTATATAAATTCCCATGCCAGCCTCTGTAATATGATTGGCTATAATACTTAAATCTGTACTTATATTTCTAACCTGTAAACCATAATAAAATGTAGAACTCGTCGTCGTAATCGTATTTTGTTCAATTTTCAACTCTCGCAAAGCACTAAAAAAGCCACCATGATAATATTGGTTATTCATTTCATTAAAACGAATAGTGTTCATGGAATCTCGATTAGAAAAAGCTCCTATCCAATAAAAACCGTAACTTCCATCTGCTAGGAAGTTATATTGAAATAAGTTGTTATGATTCCCATTATCCGAAGCCCCTGTTACTGTAATCAATGCCCGATTCTCTGAAGTAGAGGTTGAGGTTGTTCCTTTGATTAAGTTATTTTCAAATGTATTGTTTGACGCTCCATTTTGTAATACGATTGCCTTTGCATAAAATGTCCCCACTGCCTCAATCGTCATTTTACGAAAAGTTACATAATCTGAACCGTCTAGTCTAAGCGTATAATTATCTTCAAAAGTCGTCGCTCCATTCGTTAAAGTTACCAAAGAACTATCACCCGATTCTGATTCAAAAATAATAGGATTCATAGCACTTGCCCCTGCAATTTGCCCTATGGAAACAGATTCGCTATATAAGCCATCTCGAACTTTAAACGTCACTGCCCCACAAACACCTACCGCATTCAACACCGAAACGGCATCTGAAAAAGAAGGAAAATCAGGACTTGTGCCACCTATGGTATAAGTTCCCATCAGACTAGGGGTCAAAGTCGCCGTTAATGTATCATTTACATTAGTAGTATCTGAGACACCATTAGGCATACTTGTCCAAACCTTAATTGGATAAGATGTACCTGATACAAATGTTTTACTCCCTAATAAAACTTGCAATTCTGTACTTCCTGTTCCTCCAAAGGTATCAATTGGCGTAGAAACCGTTATAGGAGTCTGTAAGATTCCATCAAATTCCCAGTTTACTGTGACTCCACTAATTGTATTGATACCAAAATTCTGAACCGTCGCATAAATCGGATGTGTTCCAGCACAAAACGCTGAAAAAGAATCCACACTTGTCACTCCTGCATCATTTGCTGCTGTTCCTATAAATTCAAATACAATATTTGGTTTTTCATCTGCTGTATTAAATGTAGTTGCCCCACACAAATCCGTATCATCATCCCGTTCAAAATGTGCTGCATCTGTACTCGAAAAATACGTAACCGTTCCATCACTCACAAAATCAGGGACTCTATCAAAACAAATATCTAAAATGATATTATCTGTTCCATTCCAGAAAAACGGTACATCCAAAGGCAATATATCAAACCCGCCTGGCGTAGGGCTGTGCAATGGAATATTTAAAGCCGCCGTAAAAGGCCCTGGATCGTAGGTAGAGGCAGAAGTTGCTGTGGTATGTTTAATGCTTATCGTGTAGTTCGGTAAGTCGTAAGTTGGTGGTGTCACAACCTCAAACCCCAATGCAGAAATTAAACCTGCAGAAGCCCCTGCGGCTGTCATTTCCGCCGCCGTATAAACCACTTGATACCGTAAACTTCGATAATAAATATTGATAGGAGAAGGCTCTGTACCACCTGTGACAGCCGTACCACTTCCAACTTGCACTACATTTTGAGCTACCATTTGAGCAGGCAGACAAAACCAGAGCATCAGCACCACACCAAATCGTGTAATACCATGTATAAACCTAGGGATCATAAGTCCTATATTTTATATCAGCTATCTTCAACCCGTTTTTCATTGGCTTGAAGATGACCTAAAAAGTATTTCGTCTTATTGATTTGGAGATGTTTGTCGATTTCGGATTTTGGATAGACCAAAACCTGAAATAAATTATTCATTCTCGCTCCCTAGAATTACTGTTCTCTTAGTGCATACCATGTAGATTAAACGTTATCATATAACGTTTCTACCTCGTAATTTTCCCTTAAAATGTATTTTGAAATTGTTGGTTTAAAGTATGTATAGGCGTATGCTTCCTATTAAAATGTCCTCTTTGTCTTGTGATACGTTTTCTCGTGTCGCCTATTTTGTTAATACGAATATATAAGAATTATTGTATTA
>CAYLSF010000071.1:5514-13774 GCA_964385675.1 uncultured Saprospiraceae bacterium | reverse complement strand
ATTTTGAATAATAGCTAATAATATTAAATAGCTATGCAACAAAGTCATTTTGAATGTTGAATTTTGAATGAAGAATTTTGAATGTGTTCATATCACTCAAAATTCAAAATTTTTCATTCAAAATTAAATTTTACTTTATCACTTTAACGGTCATTTTTACATCTTTTACAGGACGATTGGCCGCTCCTGTTTCTACGACTGCAATTTTATCAATCACCTCATATCCTTCTATGACTTGCCCAAAAACAGTGTATTCTCCATCTAATACTGGCGAACCTCCTGTTTGTTTATAATAAGCTCGTTGTCCTTGACTGTACTGAATCCCTCTTTGTTGAGCGTAACTATCTATTTGGCTATCGCCCATAGGTGAGCCTTGTACGACATAAAATTGAGAACCTGATGAACGCTTTTGAGGGTTATTATTTCTAGCAGCAGCTAATGCCCCTTTAAAGTGATACGCACCAGGAACAATCTCTGCGTCAATTTCATAACCAGGGCCTCCCATACCAAGCATGGCACCTGGGGCTGCATTTCTTGAATCTGGATCACCACCTTGCACCATAAAACCTTGCATGACTCTATGAAATAATAATCCATCATAAAATCCCTGTTCTGCTAGTTTGATAAAATTATCTCTATGCTTTGGCGTAAAATTGAATAATTCCGCTTTCATCGTTCCAAATTCCGTTTCAATTGCAACAATTCTACGGTCAGGCTTTTCAAGAGTAAATGACTTTTGTATTTCCACTTGCTGCTCCCCTTTATAGGCGACTAATTTTATATTATACGTTCCCCAAAAGTTAAACCGGTGTACAGGATTTTCTTCTGTAGAAATTGTACCATCTCCAAAATCCCAATAATAACGATCTGCATTTGCAGATTTATTGGTAAAGGTTACATCTACAGGAGAGGTCTTTTGAGGAATCTCAAAATCAAAGTCAGCCGTTGGAGCGGTCTCACAATTGGTTAATAAAATAACACTTAAAATACTGATGATTAATAGTTTACTATTCATTTTATTATATTTTGGATACAGAGCACTCAGAGGATACACCATCTCGACACCTGCCTGTCGGCAGACAGGGCTATCGGAATTACAAAGCTTTAAATTTACTCTGTGTTTCTCTGTGCCTTCTTTGCGTACTCTGTGTCCCTCACTAAATCCATTCACTAAAATACTCAATCGCTTTTTCTTTCAGTAATTCCTCTTGCGGAATCATACCTTGTTTGGGTACGACTTTTAGTAATTCATAATGCGGCCAGCCGTCTGCATCTCTACCTTTAAATTGATAATATCCTTCCAAACTCAATAAATGACAAACAGCGATGTGCATTAAATCCTGTTTTTGCTCTTTAGTAAATTTGGTATCCATTCGTCCCAATTCTTGCAATCCAATAAAAAGCAGAACACCATTCATATCGGGTAATTTACCCAATCCCATATTATCTTTTAAAAAATGTTTGACTTCCAACCATTTAAAATCTATCTCCCACTTTTCCATGGTTTTACTGTTTTATGATCTTATTGTTATATTGTTTTACATAAGACAATATGACAATAAAGCAATCCCGATAGCTATCGGGACTATATCAATTATTCTTCTCTAACTAATGCAGGTATTTTATTCGCTCTTGAAGAAGGTAAGAGTGCGGCTACGCCTCCGATTAACATAACCGTTATAAATACGGATACAAAATCAAATCCTCGTAAACTAATTGGATAAGCATCAATTAATAAATTAGCACCGTCTCCTAGACCAATAATACCAAACTGTTTTTGTAAATAATAAAAAATTAGGGCTAAGATAAACCCTGTAATCGCTCCAATAAAGCACATTAATAAACCCTCAAATAAGAAGATATTACGGACTAATTGATTGGTTGCTCCCATTGATTTGAGAATAGCAATATCTCTTTTCTTTTCTAAAACCAACATCCATAATGCCCCAACAATATTAAATGCTAATAATAGAAGTGCCAAACTAAATACAGCAAAAGCCAGCCATTTTTCCATATTCATTAATTTAAAAAAGGCTTCTTCTTGCTCATATCTATCTTTTACTTCAAACTCTTCTCCCATGATAGATTTAATATTATCTACAATTCGGCGAGTATTCGCATCTGGACTTATTTTGACTTCTAGAGCGTCTATTTCTTCATTGCGATAACCGAGTAACTCATGTACAAATGCCAAAGAGGTAATCACATATCGTTGGTCAAATTCTTCTTGAATAGCAAAAGAGCCGACAGGATATAAAAAACGCCGTTTAAAATTGGCATCTACTAGCCCCATGCGCTTTTTTCGTTTAGGCATATAGACGGTTATAGATTGAGATTCATCACCTAAGGCAACCGACAATTTATTTTCTAAACCTGCTCCAATGACAGCATAGTCCACATCCTCTCCCTCTGTAGCAAATACACCTCGAATTAAGGCTTCATCTACCCCCGATACAGAATCATATCGCATATCCACGCCTTTAATGAGTCCAAAGGCTTGGCTTTCTCGATATTCAAAAAAAGCAACTTCTTCTAATGTTTGTGAAACTTCAAGAACACCATCCAATCGTTTAATATCATCTATCTTCGATGAATCGGGTTGAAAAACTTTTCCTTCCTTGATTCTAACTACCACATCAGGATTAAAAGAACTATATAAACTTTGTATTAAATCCTCAAAACCATTAAATACGGATAAAATGATAATGATTGCCCATGTACCTACCGTTATCCCTAATACCGCAATCATAGAAATTAGATTGATGGCATTTGTGGATTTTTTAGCAAATAAATATCTGCGTGCTATTTTTAACGATAGATTCATGATCGGTTATTTCGGAATTTGCCCAATGGCAATTAGGTTTCGGATGTATGACCTGCTTTTTTCAGCAGACAGGTTTCGGAACGAAAATCACGTATCAAATCATAATGATTAATCCTTTGATTCTTTATCTTCTTTGATTTTCTTAAAGATTGCGTCAATACGCTCCATTTCATCTAGCGTGTCATCGTAGAATAAGGCAATTCTAGGTACTCTACGGACTCGTTTACGAATTCTACTTGCCAGTAATTGACGTAAACGCTGTATATGTTCCTGTAACTCTAATAAAACCGTTTGCTTATCTAATACATTAAAGATGCTTAAATAAATTCTAGCTTCTGATAAATCAGGTGTAACAATCACATTTGTTACTGTTACCAATGGCTCAATTCCGTAAACATAAGTTCCTTCCTGCTGCAATACAACACTAAATTCTCGCTGAATCACACTTGCGACTTGTTGTTGTCTAATAGATGCCATGATTATTAATTTTAAAATGTTTTTGCAAATTTAGTTATTGGCTACTTAGTTATGGGTTATTAGTTAATTTTTTATCCAAAATTTTAACAAATAGATTGAAACAAAAAATACTTAATTTAAATAATTACGAGAGCAACTACTGCTCAATCACCATTTGTTCTAACGTCTCCATACTCAAAGTATCTGCTAAAGCATATTCTAATATTTTAGCATTGTCTATATTTTTTTTATAATACACCAAACCTAAATTTTTTGCATAAAGTTCTTCGGTGTAGGCTTTAAAGGTTTGATAGCCTTGTGTAGGGCTACCTACTTTCGTTTCTTCTCGGATGCCTAATTTAACACAATCATATTCTTTGTCTTTATACTCATAAGTGGTAAATCCTAAAAAGTGTTTGTTTCTTAAAACGGAATATTCAAGTGTAGTATCTACGGCATCTTTCCAATTGACTTCATATAAAAAGACACCTGTAGAGTCCGTTACTTCAAAAGGAAATACATTATCATATTCAATATTGGGAACAATAGCTTCACAAATATCAGGATTACTTTCTGAGTAATGACATAACTGAATTCGATTCATCAATGTCCCATTTCGTACCACTGTTTCATTGGTAATTTGCTCTACCTTAAATTGATGATTGTAAAACGTTCCTGTTAGGTATCCTCCGTTATTTTTATAATATACAAAATAAGAAGTCAATGAATCACTCAAGGGCGTATAGACATATACCTTACCTTCAAATAGATTATCTATTGGAAAATAGTACGCCTTAATATTAGTTTTTGATGAAGAAGCAGGAGAAGGAGGTAGTGTTTCACAACTTGCCAATAGCAAGATAATTAAAGTATAAAAGACAGGTTTCATTAGTTCTAAATTGTTGGACTGTTAGATTGTTGGATTGTTGAGATTGATAATAACAATTTCAACAATCCAACAATCCAACAATTCAAACAATTTTATTTTTCAGATGCTGCTTTTTTTGCTTGTATCAAATTATTTAAATCACCAAAACGATTTTTATACGTTTCTAAATCTTTATCGCTTAATCGCTCACCATCAACATACGGAATAATAAAGGCATCTTCATATCCCAATTTGGCAATTTGTTTTTTTAATTCTAAGGCAGATGTATAGCTTTTGAATAACCCTATGGTATAGCGCATATAATCCACAGAAGGTTGAGTTTCAATCATTGGATCTGCAAATTGTTTGAGAATTTTGCCATCAAACATCTGTTTAAGTGCCTTGATTTGAACTTTATAGGATAGCCCCTTTATCATCTTGTTATAAATCTCAAAACTTTTAACACTCATTTCATCTATCAAATTAGGCCCATTGTATTCTGTTAAAATTGGAATTTCATCTATTCCATAAATGCGCATTTCTACTCGCTTATTCAATCCTTGACCGGCTTTGATAACTGAACCATCAATATTTTTACTTCTAGCTATTGGATAATTATGGCCACATCCTTTTAGGAAAATTCGATTTTCCGCAATGCCATTATCCAATAAATAATCTGCAACCGATTCTGTATTTTTAAGCGAAAAGAATAAATTGTATTGTAATTCTGCATCATGATCGGTATGTCCACTCAATTCTATCCTTAGAGTAGGATATTTTTTTAAAACATTAATCATTCTATTCAATTCCGTCAAAGAAGATGCAGTAAGTAATAATTCGTTACCGTCATAAAATAATGGACTAAACCTGTAAATTGGAATATTTTCAGCAGGCTTATTTACTACAGGAGCCTCAATGGTATTTTCATCTACTTTTGATTGAGTTGTATTCGTTGTAATTTTTACATCATTTGCTAACAGATTATTGGTCAAGGCATATTGAAATACAATAGAATCAATAGGATTAGCCTGTTCTGCTCTTACTTTTCTAAAATAAGCTACATATAAATCTCTAGAACCATAACCATCTGGGCGAGAAGAGGAGAAAAATGCCCTCAAGCCATCATCACTAATTCTAAAATAAGCATCATCTGCTGCAGTATTAATTGGTGTACCTAAATTATCAGGTTTTGACCAATTATTAATACCCTCTTGGAAAGTGGATTTAAAAATATCAAATCCTCCCATACTGTTGGTGTTATTGGAACTAAAATAAAGCGTACGACCATCTTTTGCTAAATATGGTGTCGTTTCATCATAGGGGGAGTTCACTTGTTTTCCTAGGTTATAAGCTTTTCCCCAATTGCCTTTTGCATTTTTACGAGCAATGTACAAATCCTTACCACCATATCCACCTTTTCTATCACTTGCAAAAACAACAATGTTATCATTGAAAAAATAAGCATCGCCTTCCCAATCATAAGAATTAATTGGATTAGGTAACTTGAATGGCTTACTAGTTTCTCCTTCTAGGAAATTATTCATAAATAACTCACCATAGTCAAAGAACATATCTTGACTTTGTGTGTAATAGACAATACTTCCATCCTTACTAAAATCCGAAACAACATCATGATAGACTGTATTATAACGCTCGTCAAGCGGTGCAGTAGCTGTCCATTCGCCTTTAATCAATCGAGATACATAAATATCACTTCTATAGTCTCCTTTTAAGGTATCGGTTTTTCCTTCAGCATCTATCATTCCTCCCATATTACCATCTCTTATGGATGAAAAATAGAGGATGTTATTGTATAGTGGACTCGTAACAGGGGCAAAATCATCGTAAGAAGTATTGATTTTATCTCCCAAATTTTCTACCAAGGCAAGTTTTTCTTTATACACTAATTTCATTCCTCTTGCACAACGCTTGATTTCATCTTTTATCAAATATCGTTGTTCATCCTTATCATTCAATTTGGCTAAATACTTTTTATAATATTGAATAGCCAATTCAAATTCATGTTGTAAATGATAAGTGCGTGCCAAATTTAGTAATACGCTCTCATCAGGATCTTTTTGACCATTTAAAAACTCTAAATAATCCCGAGCCATATCGGGACGATTCGTTTCTACATAGCAAACCCCAATTTTAAGTTTGGCTTTCATATCTTTTGGCTTAAATGCCTGATATTTTAAAAAATAGGGTAGTGCCTTTAAATATTTTTTATTAGAGTAGTATTCTTCACCTTTATTGAGGTAATACTTTGGCGTTCGGTTTTTTTGCCCTATCGCAAATAGGACAACGAAACAAAGTAAACCTGTTATTATCCATTGTTTTTGTATCATCTTCATCTAAAATGTTTGGACACAGAGTTCACAAAGAATGCACAAAGAAACACAGTCCCGATAGCTATCGGGATTATTTCATCAATGGTATTCTTATGGCTATGTGTCTGCGTACCAATACAGGTAAGTTAAAAAATAACATTATGATAGTAATAACATATTTATATTCAATCTAAAACTAATTTGCTAAGAACCAATCCACTATCCCAATAGTTATCAGGAAACTAACAACTAAACAGTTCTATTTACATCAAATAGTTCTAAATGATCCGCTACTCTTCTCAAAAAGGAGCCACCCAACATTCCATCTACCACTCTATGATCATACGACATGGACATCATCATTAGATGCCTAATGGCAATTACATCTCCATATTTTGTCTCTACCACGGCAGGTTTTTTCTTAATTACCCCTACTGATAATATCGCAACTTGTGGTTGATTAATGATTGGTGTTCCCGAAAGATTACCAAAAGTTCCCACATTTGTCAACGTAAACGTACCACCTTGTATTTCATCTGGTTTCAATCGATTTGCTCTTGCCCGTGCTGCTAAGTCATTTACAGACTTAGTCAAACCTACCAAATTTTTATGATTGGCATCTTTTATTACAGGCACGATTAAGTTTCCAGAGTGCATCGCTGTAGCCATTCCAATATTAATATTTTTCTTAACAATGATATTATTACTATCTACTGAAATATTCACCATTGGAAATTCCTGTAAGGCTTTAGCTATAGCTTCAATGAAAATTGGTGTAAACGTTATTTTTTCACTATATCGTTCTTGAAACACTGGTTTCATTGCCTTTCTCCAATTTACAATATTCGTCACATCAGCTTCAACAAATGAAGTAACGTGTGGAGCGGTTTGTTTCGATGCCACCATGTGCTGAGCAATTAAACGACGTGTCCGATCCATTTCTATAATTTGGTCGGTACTTCCTATACTAACAGCAGGAGGTGTATAAGTTACTTGCGGCTTAGGGGTACTTTTTTGCGGTGGCATTTGTGGCTTATTTTTTCTACCGTCAATGTAAGCCAACATATCTCTTTTAGTCACCCGATTATCTTTCCCCGTGCCAGGTACTTGTTCTAATTCCTCTATTCCTATATTTTCTGCTTTTGCCATACTTTTGACTAAAGGCGAATAGAATCGAGTCGGTTTAAATGCTGTTTTCTGAGGGCTTGTTAAGGGCGTTGGTTCTGATGTAGATTGATCTGATACTTTGTTGCCTTCCGTTACTTTTGTGTTTTGAGCAACGGATTGCTCTGTTGCTTCTGTTTCTATAATGGCTATAACTTCTCCAATTTTGACAATATCATCTTCTTGAAATAAAATTTTACTGATGATACCATCCACAGGAGAGGGGATTTCAGAATCTACTTTATCTGTAGCAATTTCTAAGATGGTTTCATCTTCTTCTATGCTATCTCCAACAGATTTAACCCATTTGATAATGGTAGCTTCTATAATACTTTCTCCCATCTTGGGCATCAACAATTCTACTTTAGCCATGAATTCCTTTAGTTCTACGCTCAATAAATTTATTTAGACTGATAGCAAAGGTAATAATTAGTTGTTAGTTTCCCGATAACTATCGGGATAGTTATTAGTTGCTCAGTTACTTGGTTATTGACTAGTTTTTCGTCCAAAATTTTAACAAAAATCTTGAAACAAAAACACTCAATTTGAATAAATGGAAAGTAACTAATCCACTAATCCACTAATCCACTAATCCACTAATCCACTAATCCACTAATC
>CAYLSF010000071.1:0-5414 GCA_964385675.1 uncultured Saprospiraceae bacterium | reverse complement strand
ACTAATCCACTAATCCACTAATCCACTAATCCACTAATCCACTAATCCACTAATCATCCGTCTCAACAAATTAAGAGCAGCGGTAGAAGTGTATTCTATATTCTTCAAACGATTTTTAGATAATTGTAATTTTCTAGTTTTAATGACCTCTTTATTTCCAACAGCTACCCAAATTGTTCCCACAGGTTTTGTTGGCGTACCACCTGAAGGCCCAGCAATACCTGACACTGCAATACCATAATCGGCAGGAATGACTTTCAATAAGCCTTGTATCATTTCGACAACGGTCTCTTCGCTCACTGCACCATGAGCTTCTAGTGTTTTCGATTTCACCTTTAAAATTTGCTCTTTCACTACGTTATCATACGCTACAATGCTTCCTAGAAAATAGGCAGAAGAACCTGAAATACTGGTTACTTTATGAGCGATAAACCCACCTGTACAACTTTCAGCAGTAGCAAGTTTAATATCTTTTTCTTTTAATAATCGTCCAACAGCCGCTTCAAAAGGTTCTTTTTCATAACCATAAATAAATTGTGGGATGATTTGGTTTAATTCTTCTACTTTAGCATCTAATAAGTCATTTAAAACTTTTTTATCTACTCCTTTTCCCGTTAATCTCAATCGAACTTTTCCGATATTCGGTAAATATGCTAATTTGATATTATCTGGTAAATTATCTGCAAAATCAGCAATATATTCCGCTAATTTCGATTCCCCAATACCTACGGTTAAGACGGTTCGGTGAGCAATTGGTAACGTCTTAAATTGTTTAGCCACACGAGGAATCACCTCGTTTTCCATCAAATATTTCATCTCGTAGGGTACGCCAGGCATAGAAACTAATACTTTTCCATTTTGCTCAAACCACATACCTGGAGCTGTTCCCATTTGGTTGACTAAAATCGTTGCTCCTTTAGGCATCAAAGATTGAATACGCTGAGCTTCCGTAGGCTGACGACCATATTTTTTCATCAATACTTCTAATCTGTCATAAGTGTCTTGATGAAATTCTAAATCCATATTAAAATACTTCGCCAATACACTTTTGGTAATATCATCTTTTGTAGGTCCTAGTCCACCCGTTATTAAAACTAAATCTACTCGTTTTAAAGCCGCATCCACCGTATTGTAAATATGATCGGCTTCATCGCTAATAGATGTGATTTCTCTAACCTGAATCCCTCTTTGATTGAGCTGCTGCCCCATCCATGCGGAATTAGAATCAATCACTTGTCCAATTAAAATTTCGTCTCCAATCGTAATAATTTCTGCTTGCATTATTTGCCTTGTTAGTTTTTTAATGAACTCTATGAATTTGTACAATTGTAAAGATAGAATTGTTCTATTCAATCCTTTTAAAATATATATACAATCTACACCAACAATTACTTACTTTTGCACTGCTTATACATAGGTATAAGGTGTAAGGTATAAGGTGTAAGGATAAACTATGTAGAATTTGAATATTTATGTATGTTATTCTTTAAATCTTGTACCTTAAACCTTGTACCTTAAACCTAACAGAAAAATGAGTTTATTAGTCGTAGGTACAGTAGCTTTTGATGATATTCAAACGCCTTTTGGGCATGCAGAAAAAATTGTAGGTGGAGCAGCTACATATATTAGCTGGGCAGCTTCTAATTTTATTAAAGATATTAATGTCGTATCTGTTGTAGGAGATGATTTTCCTCAAGACCATTTAGATGCTTTAGCTGCAAGAGGAATTAATTGGGAGGGCTTACAAATCAAAGAAGGAGAAAAATCTTTCTTTTGGTCGGGTAAGTATCATGCAGATATGAATAGCAGAGATACCTTGGTAACGGATTTAAACGTATTGGCTACATTCGACCCAATTTTACCAGATAGTTACAAAAATAGTGATTTTGTGATGTTGGGTAATTTGAGTCCTCAAGTGCAAGCAAAGGTATTAGACCAAATGAATGAGCGTCCAAAACTAGTGGTTATGGATACCATGAATTTTTGGATGGATATTGCATTGGATGATTTAAAAGAAGTACTAAAAAGAGTAGATGTCTTGACAATTAATGATGAGGAAGCTCGTCAATTGTCAGGGGAATATTCTTTGAGAAAAGCAGCTAGAGTCATTCAAGATATGGGACCAAAATACTTAGTTATTAAAAAAGGAGAACATGGTGCTTTGTTGTTTCATGGTAGTGATGTATTTTTTGCTCCAGCTTTACCGTTAGAGGAAGTTTTTGACCCAACAGGTGCAGGCGATTCTTTTGCAGGTGGTTTCATTGGTTATATTGCTATGACGAATGATTGGTCATTTGAGAGTATGAAACGTGCGGTTATTTATGGTTCTGCGGTCGCTTCTTTTTGTGTAGAAAAATTTGGAACAGAAAGAGTGAGTGAGGTAACAACTGCCGATGTGCATGCTCGTATTGCAGAGTTCGTATCCTTAATGTCTTTCGATGCTAAAATTAGTCGATTATAAAATTAGGTATAAGGTACAAGGTATAAGGTTTAAGATATAGCATGAAAATGTGTTATAGTTCCTTATACCTTAAACCTTGCACCTTAAACCTTCTAGATTGAAAACAATTACCTTTGACCATCCACATCGCCAAAAGCATTTTGAGTTCTTCAATGCTATGAATCATCCACATTTTAATATTTGTGCAAATGTGGAGATCACCAATTACCTCAAAATTATTCAAGATAATAATTTACCCTTCACGCCTGCTATTGTATATGTAGTAGCCAAAACAGCAAATGATATTAAGGAATTTAGATGGCGAATTAGAGACAAACAAATAGTGGAACATGAAAAGGTACATCCTTCATTTTCTGTTTATACCGAAGTAGCAGATGTCTTTTCATTTTGTGAAGTTAAATATCAGTCTAACTACAATGCTTTTGTAAAAAATGCTGCTCAACGAGCGGAAAAAATGCGTCAAAATCCTTCCTTTGAAGATGAGCATGGTCGAGATGATTATCTCTTTTTATCCGCCATTCCGTGGGTTTCTTTTACTGGTTTTCAACATGCTATGTTTTATCACCCCTCGGACTCCGTTCCTCGTATCACTTGGGGAAAATATTTTGAACAAGATGGAAAAATACTAATGCCATTATCCGTTCAAGTTCATCATGCCCTTGTAGATGGTCGTCATGTAGGACAATATTTTAAAGGATTTGAAGGGTTCTGTAGAGATTTTAAATTAAAATAAAATTTCAGGAAATACCATAAGTCGGATTTTTATTTGGATTTATCTAAGAATACGCCATTTTTTGAATTAAAATATGGTAATTGCAGTTCGTTTTAATAGAATGTTAACGTTTTAAATTAATTGCTCACTTTTTAAAATATATCCAATGGGAGACTTAGTGGTTTTGTATCCAATTTTTATCGTTCTAACCTTATTCTTAATTTTCTCAGGACTATTTACCGTTAAGCAACAAACGGCTACGGTGATTGAACGATTCGGTAAATTTCAGAGTATTCGTCAAGCTGGCTTACAATTTAAAATACCCGTTTTAGATCAAAAAGCAGGGCGGATGACTTTAAAAATTCAGCAGTTAGATGTAATTGTTGAAACCAAAACGAAAGATGATGTATTCGTTCGTTTGAAAGTTTCGGTACAATTTAAAGTATTGAAAGACAAGATTTTCGATGCATTCTATCGTTTAGAGAATCCACACGACCAAATTACTTCTTATGTATTTGACACCATCAGAGCAGAAGTGCCTAAGATGAAGTTGGATGATGTATTTGAGAAAAAAGATGATATTGCGATTGCGGTAAGACGTGAATTGCAAGAAGCGATGAATGAGTATGGTTATGGCATCGTAAAAGCTTTAGTAACGGATATTGATCCTGATTTAGCGGTAAAAGCAGCCATGAATCGTATTAATGCAGCAGAAAGAGAGAAATTAGCGGCAGAATATGAAGCAGAAGCAGAGCGTATTCGCATTGTAGCAAAAGCAAAGGCAGAAGCGGAAAGTAAGCGTTTACAAGGTCGAGGTATTGCGGATCAGCGTAGAGAAATTGCAAGGGGTTTGGAAGAGTCTGTAGAGGTCTTGAATCAAGCAGGTATCAATCCACAGGAAGCATCTGCACTTATCGTGATTACGCAGCATTATGATACCTTACAATCTATGGGGGAAGCGGTGAATAGCAACTTAATCTTATTGCCAAATGCACCTTCAGCAGCCTCTAATATGTTGACGGATTTAGTCGCTTCTTTTGCAGCTTCTAAAAAGATGGGTGAAATGTATGAAGAAGAGAAGAAGAATAAGTTAGACTCGTAATATATCGTCAGTTAGGAATTGATTTACAGGAATAAATATAAGGAGAGATGAGGCTTTGCTGCGGCAAAGCCTTTTTTACGTTCGACTTTCGACAGACGACTTTCGACAATCGACTATTGATTATTACATTTTTCTTAGTGATTTTAATTTTAGTAGTAGTTGCTTATCTATGTTTTCAATATAGCTTTTACCATATTGTCCATCTTCTAAATTATAAAATAACTGATTGGGCAAATCTTTTTTGATTTCTTTACATACACTTGCACCTGCCAGAGCAATTGCCGCAACGGTATCAACATCGCCTGTGTAAGCAATACAAGTTTTTAGCAATTCAGTCATACTTTTAGTCTCTTGAATCGCAGTAATTGCTGCTCTAACACTCATCCAACCTTTTGACCGAACTTTTCCTGTCCATCTGTTTAGCCAATCTCCTTTTACATTAGATTTAATGTACTTGGCAAGATTTTTTTTCTTACCATTTTCCCACAGAAAAAAATGAGGAATTAGAGCTGCCGCTTTAGCCGCATTTATACCATCCTTCGTATCATGTGTAATAGCAGCTTGAATTTCCGTTTTTTCTAAGACTTCTTGCTTATCTTTAAAAATACCTATAATAGGAGCTCGCATAGCCGCACCACTTTTTTCACTAGTTGGATTTATTTTTTGTAAAAATTCCTCTCCACCTTTTATCTTTCTCAAAAAATGATAAAACCCAGAAGCATATCCTTCCCTTTCATCCCTTTTAAAAACTTCAATAAATTTTGATGCAATATTCAATTCAGTCCATTCTTTATTATCTATAATTAGTTCGGCTATTGCTAAACTCATTTGAGTATCATCAGTGTACATTCCTGGTTTTGTTCCCAAATGTTTAGGGTGCTGCCTATATTCAAGATTATTATATTGTTGAATAATTTTTCTATCAACATATTCAAATCCTGCTCCATAAGCATCTCCTATTGCTAACTCTAATAACATATTTATTTTTTATAATTTAACTTAATTTGTAACTATTCAGAACTGAGAGAAGAGAAGCGAGAACAGAGAAAAATCCTCTGAAATATCTATTTTAAACATGCTTAAATGTGTAATAATGTCCTTTTTTAAGCAAAACTATAATTTGACTTGTCTCTTTTCTC
>CAYLSF010000070.1:0-13775 GCA_964385675.1 uncultured Saprospiraceae bacterium | reverse complement strand
ATTGTTATTCTATAAATAGTTGGATTAATTGTAATTAAATGTGTTTATTAAGTCATAGATTACACTTCTTATTTTAAAAATAATCCGAAACTATTTAACGCAGATACCGTCTAAACAATACTCTATATTATCTGATTTGATTATTAAACAAATTTTATCAAATAATATTGAAGAGTTATTTTGGAGTATGTAGTTTTACAATTCCTAATTCTCAATTCGTAATTCTATTACACACCATCGGTTATCATTAAAGGCATTCACTTATTCAGTACATCAACATGGACAACACAAAAATTTTCTTAACGTATTGCACTGAAAATGAAGTAGCAGTACAGAACTTTGCTAAAGATTTAGAAAGAGTAGGTATTAATTTTGTGCATGATACTCGTCAACTAGCAGAACGCTCACAACTTGAAAAAGAGTATTACACCAGTAATGCCCCAATTTATCTTTTTATTACAGATAATTTCTTAAAATCAAATGATTGTATGCGAGATATTTTGGACTTCTTACGAAATCCAAGATTACAGCAGCGTATTCATCCGATTGTGATGGAAGGGACTCAAATTGTAGATGGTCGTTATGAGACGATGCCCACAAAATTTGAGCGTGTAGGTGATGTGATTCGATATATTAATCATTGGCAAGAAGGGTATCAAGCTTTGCGTAATAAACAACGTACAGCGTCTAATGCCGAAAAAAATATTATAGATAAAAAAATAGCAGAGGTTAGGCATATTTCTAATACGGTTATTGGAGAATTATTGAGAGAGTTAAGAACGGCTAACCGAATAGATTTTTCAAGATTAAAAGCAGATTCATTCAAAAGAGTATTTGAAACACTTGGTGCGGGTGGAACGATATTGCATGAGCGTTATAAGCTACAACCTACTTATGTTCCTTTTGTACCTGAGCCTGTTTTGGTAGAAGAGACTATTGAGGAGTTGGTATCAACAATTGCAGAAGAGTCAAAAGAAACACATACAAATGGTGTAGATACTAATGGTTCTTATGTGGATATTGTTGACAATACATCTCCTGTAATAGAAACGCCTGTAGAGGAAACGCTCAAAGAACCTATAGCAAAAGTCGTTGAGACAGTAACTAATGAAACTGAAGAAACGATAGAATCTCCTGTTGATGATATTTTAGATACTATCGAAAATGCTGTAGAAGATAGAACAGAAGTTGTGGAAAATGTAATGGAAGAAACCATTATGGATGAAGAACCTGATGTCAATTTGAATCTTCAAAATATTCCAGGTATCAATTTACTGCCAACTGAAAATGATGAAAAAGAAGAAGTCGCAGAAAATGGCTCTGATGAAGAGACGCCGATTTCTGAAAATATAGAGGTGTTTGACGAAAACACGGTCATCATTGATGAATCCGATAGCGAAGAAGTTTTAGGTGAAATGCCTACAAGTGACGAAACACCTATTTCTACCGAAATTGAAAACACAATAGAAGAAACAATTCTTGAAGTAGAACAAGAAATAGAAGAACACTTTGAAGAAGAGGAAGATGAAGAAGATATAGAAATTGAAGAGGGATATGAGGATTTGGATCAAGAAAACAAAGAAGAGGATATTTTAGATATTCTTGAAGAGGGAGAAGAGGAAGATGAAGGTAAAGAAGATGAATTAATCGCTGTCAAGGATAGTGAAAATTTATTAGATATTGCTAATGCTTTTATTGAAAATGGAGACTATGGTGCAGCACAAGATGCTTACCTAGCCTTATTGACTGAGCAACCTAAAAATGGTGCTGCTCATTATGAATACGCTGTATTATTGCAAGACCATTTAGATAATCCTAGATTGGCCAATGCACACTTGGAGAAAGCAAGTGATTTACATCCAAACAATCAAGATATTTTTATGCGTTTAGCAATGATTGCAGAAAATGAGGCGGATCATATTCAAGCTAAACGGTACTATGAAAGAGTTATTTTGTTGAATTTGGATCATGAGCAGGCTTATTATAAATTGGGTAAATTATTGATGCTGCATACCAATAATCAAGAATTTGTTGCAGCATCCTACTTCCAAAGAGCTTTAACGCTTGACGATGAGTATGGAGAAGCTCATCTTGAATATGGCAGATTATTAAATCAATATTTTAAAAAGTATAAAAAGGCTGAAAAGCATTATAAAAAAGCGATTAAGCATTTAGATGATGAAAGCGAAGCGGTGTATGAATTAGCGGAATTATATTTGAATCCATTGGCAAAAAAGAAGAAGGCGAAAAAGCTATTCCAAAAAGTAGTGGAATTAGATGCTCGATTTAATACGGATGAACACTTTGCGAAATTTGGTTTAGAGCGAGTAGTGGAAGTAATAGAAGAAGTAGAGGAAACGGAAATGCAATTAGGCGATGGACAATCTACTGATGGTGGAGATAATGAACCAACTAAAATTGTGTTTATCACAGGGGCAACTTCAGGTATTGGAAAAGCAACAGCTGTTCTTTTTGCAGAACATAATTATAAAATTATTATCACAGGACGTAGAGTAGAACGCCTTGAAGAATTAAGAGACTACTTAACTACAGCATATAATGCTAAGGTCTTGCCATTAGCATTTGACATCCGAGACCAACAAAAGGTAGCAGAAATCGTAGATGCCTTACCTAAAAATTGGAGAGAAATTGATGTATTAGTTAATAATGCAGGATTAGCAAAAGGCTTTGCACCGATTAATGAGGGTGAATTGTGGCATTGGGAAACCATGATTGATACCAATTTAAAGGGATTATTGTATATCACCCGTATTATCGCACCGTTGATGGTAGAGCGTCAGACAGGACATATCATCAATATTGGCTCAATAGCAGGAAAAGAGACTTATCCTAATGGTAATGTATATTGTGCAACAAAATCTGCGGTAGATGCCTTGACTAAAGGTATGCGTTTAGATTTGCATAAGCACAATATCCGAGTAACGGGTATTCATCCTGGACACGTTGAAACGGAATTTGCCTTAGTTCGTTTTGATGGTAATGAAACGAAAGCGAATATTTACGCTGATTTCCAACCACTTAAAGCCATGGATGTAGCGGATACGATTTATTATGTAGCTACTCGACCTCCTCATGTCAATATCGAAGACATTGTGATGTGGGGAACACAACAAGCTAGTGCAACAGTCATTGATAAAAGTGGTCGAGATAGATTTGTCTTGAATGAGAAGGAGTAGTGATTGGTGGTCAGTGATTAGTTTTCATAAATTTATTTTGGAAATAATAGAAAAGGGGCTTTTGCCCCTTTTTTAGTTAAGGTTTTAGTGAATTTCATCTTTCTTTTGGGTATATCTTATCAATTCCCATTACATTTAAAGTGTGTTAAATAACCTATTAATCAACTAAGAACAATGGAACAATATATCGCTGGAGGTATTTGGATAATCGTATTACTCGCTTATTTCTACTTTGGTTACCGAGATGATTATAAAAGAAACCCAAAAGAATTTAAACAAACTATCATCGCTGTGTTTTGTGGTCTATTAGGTGGGTATTATGGAGGAATATTAGGATTGATTATCGGTTTTTTGGCAGCTCATCAATTATTAAGAATTTTCACTTAAAGTTTTAATCCGTATTTATCCATCTCATTTGCTAATTCGATAGCTATCGGGAGTGTTTCTTTTTCACTCCAATTCAATCAAAAAGTTACAACTTAAACTCAAACTAATCATTAGTCACTAATCACCAACAATTAACCATTGACTGAACGGTCATTCATCGTTAAACTACTGCCTTTTGTCGTACCTTTTACTATTTTTACAATGTAGCGTTTACATTTGTTTCAAAAATAGTTTAAAACAGAGCGGAGAGGTAAGTCTTTATGTATCTTGCTTCACTCTTAAAAATAACAATCATGCAAAAAACAGTAATTGCAGCGACTGATATACAAAAAACTTACAATCCAGATACCATTCCTGTTCATGCCCTGCGGGGGGTGAATTTAGAAATTAAACAAGGCGAATTTACTGCTATTGTTGGGCCTTCTGGTTCTGGAAAATCAACTCTACTCAACATCATTGGTGGTTTAGATAAGCCCTCTTCGGGTAGCATTGAAGTAGGTGGCCAAGATATGAGTAACCTCTCTGATAATCAATTGATTGACTTTAGGCGAGAGAATATTGGTTTCGTTTTCCAATCCTATAATCTAATTCCTGTATTAACGGCTAAGGAAAATGTAGAATTTGTGATGTTGCTACAAGGTCGCTCACAAAATGAAAGAGATAAACGGGTAGAAGAATTAATGGCTTCGGTAGGATTAAGTGATAAACTCAATAGTCGCCCCAATCAACTTTCAGGTGGACAACAACAACGGGTAGCGGTAGCAAGGGCTTTAGCACCTAAGCCAACTTTTATCCTTGCTGATGAACCAACAGCTAACCTTGATTCTAAGTCAACGGCTGACCTCCTCAATATTATGGCACAACTTAATCAAGAGGAAAATATCACCTTTGTCTTTTCCACACACGACCAACGTGTAATTGATAAAGCTCGTCGAATCATTACCTTAGAAGACGGTAAAATTGTAGAAGATTTGGTTAAGTAGTGAATAATGATTAGTGGCTAGTAATTAGAGAACTAGCCACTAGTCACTAGTCACTAATCACTAACACATGAAACACTACACAACTATTCTATTTTTACTCCTTTTTTATCCTATGATGGCTCAAGAAGAATTTGATATTGATGAGTCAATGTTGGAAGAAACAGTAGAGGAAGAAAAGAAATGGACACTAGATGGATATATTAAGGATTTACGTACCATTTTTATAGATACATCAGGCAATCCTTTTTTATTCAATAGTCAAATTCATAACCGATTGAATTTCAATTGGTATATCAATGATAAGTGGACAGTTCATTCGGGCTTACGAACGCAGATTTTTTACGGTACACTCATTAATACTGCTAATCCATTTGAGCCATTTGCAACCTCTATTGATGGAGCAAATGATGATGTATTGGATATGTCCTTTTTGGTGGCAGATGGTAGTAATTTTGTATGGCATTCGGTTTTTGATAGATTATATGTAGATTATACAACCGAAAAATGGCAAGTTCGTTTAGGGCGTCAGCGTATCAATTGGGGCATCAATACGGTTTGGAATCCGCACGATATTTTTAATGCTTACTCCTATTTTGACTTTGACTATGAAGAACGACCGGGTAGTGACGCCTTGCGGGTGCAATACTTCACCGGATTTGCGTCGAGTGTAGAAGTAGCGATTAAGGCTTTTGATACGGTGGATGAATTTGTAGGCGGAGCGATGTGGCGAACGAATAAATGGAATTACGATTTCCAATTTTTGGGTGGAGTATTTTTTAAAGATGTAGTCGTTGGTGCAGGTTGGGCAGGCAGCATTGGTAATGTAGGTTTTAAAGGAGAACTAACTACTTTTATTCCTTATGATAGTGCGGATTCTACAGAAACTGCCTTTTCAGGAACATTAGGGTTTGATTATTCTTTAGATAACTCTACTTATTTTAGTGGCGGGATGCTTTTCAATTCTTTAGGTACAACAGATAGAGCTGCTCTAAATGTATTGGCTTTAGAGCTTAATGCTAAAAACCTTTATCCCTATCAATATTCCTTTTTTGGATTGGTTTCGTATCCTTTCAATCCTGCTATTAGTGGAAGTGTATCTCTTATCTACAGCCCAAGTGCGGATCAGGCTTTATTTATTAATCCGTCCCTCACCTATTCTATTAAAGATAATTGGGATATTGACTTAATTGGTCAATTGGTCTTTAATAATGATGAAAATGGTGACTTTGGATTACCTGTTACGGTATTGTTCACTCGGCTGAAATGGAGCTTTTAGAGATAATTTATTTTGCTGTAACTATTCATAACTGTCAGCAGACAGGGGCAGATGAAAATTATTCCAAATACATTCGTTTGTCTGACTTTTGACCTCTTTATTAATAGTTACAATAATTAGTTATCAAGCATCAAATCCATAAATATTTCATCCATAGCTATTCCATTCCAGTAGGAGGCTGCTATTTCTCTACCATATACCGTAAAACCCAGTTTTTGGTATAAATGAAAAGCAGCTTTAGATAGGTGAGTAACGGAGAGATTGATTTTGGTTAATCCTTTGATTTGCTTCACTTTAGCGATAGTCATTTCCATTAATTTTTGTCCAATTCCCTTGCCTTGATAATTTTTATCTACATACATACCCCATATAATACCTTTATGGATTCGTTTTTCGTTATATCGCATAAAACCAACCATGCCGATGAGTTGAGCTTCATCAAAATATCCTAAAATAAAGTTTTCCTCATTTTTATTAGCAAGATCTATTGCAGTTTGCTTTTTATCTATAATTCTATGTGGCGATGCTCCGAAAGAAAAAGGATGATTGACTAATGCCGCCTTTCTAACTCGAATAAATTCATCAACATCATTAGTTGTTAGAGGTCTTATCATTTTGGAAAAGTTTTTAATTAAAAAAAAGATGGAGGAGATGAAAAGTTCCATTTTCTAAAAGTTTATTTTGACAGAAATAGGATAATTTATAACGTATTAAAAGCAAGTCTTGGCATGGTTATTTGTCAAAAACTGTATCCTTAGCAAACTAATATTAACTAATTTTTTAAGCTAACTCAATACATAACATTAGGGTCTATTTAAAAGATTGATATCAGTACTTAGAACTTAGTAACGAATAAGGATGCATTATTAAAAATTATATTTCACGAGGGATTTAAATATTATTAAAACTAGCTATTTGTCACAATTGATACAACTTTGAATGGTATTTGTGTTTTTGACACAATGCTGACTCATGTTGTATTATATGTATATATCTTTCATGTTTTGGGAGAATACATATATATTTTATTCACAATATCTATTTGAAACAAAATTCTTTGTGACAACGTATTATTAAAATTAATGAAAGCAAATATAACCATAGGAACTAGAGGAAGTAAATTAGCACTTTGGCAAGCCCATTATACCAAAGAACGCTTGGAAGCACTTGGTGTTAATGTTACGCTTAAAATTATAAAAACGAAGGGAGATAAAATCCAACATTTAGGCTTTGATAAGATAGAAGGTAAAGGATTTTTTACAAAGGAGATAGAGGACTCTTTATTGAGAGGGGATATTGACTTAGCGGTTCATTCCATGAAAGATTTACCGACATCATCTCCAGAAGGTTTAGTCATTACAGCCGTTTCTTATCGTGAAGATCCATCTGATATGTTACTAATTTGCCCAGATTGTCATGAGAAAGGTAAATTATTAGGATTGCCTGAAGGGGCAGTTGTGGGTACATCTTCTGCACGTCGTAAGGCTCAATTATTGAGTTTTAGACCTGATTTACAAGTTAAAGATTTGAGGGGAAATGTGGATACACGTCTTAGAAAGTTAATGAATAAGGAATATCAAGCTATCATGTTAGCATCTGCGGGTCTGAAAAGATTGAATTTGGATATTTCTAAAATTCACAAATTAAGATTGAATCCAAGAGAATTTGTTCCTGCACCAGCACAAGGAGTTATTGCTTTTCAAACCTGTGATTTTGATGTAGAAACGCGTCGTTTATTAAAACTAATACATCACTCAGAAGTAGCAAGTTGTACTAATATAGAGCGTAAAGCATTGAGTCTGATCGAAGGTGGTTGTCATACACCTGTAGGTATTTATTGTGAAAGAGATAAAAATGGAAATTACCATGTTTGGGCTGCAAAGGCAGAAGCATGGAATAGTCCTGTACATAGAGTTCAAGTATCCTCTAGCACATCGCATAAACTGGCTGAAAAGGTTGTAGAAGAACTTTCTGCTGCAAATGCTTCTAAAGCCATTGCTGTGTGAAAACGGTCTTTATAACAAGAGATTTATCACCTTCCAATTACTTTAAAATTAACTTAGAAAATGCGGGTTATCAAGTAATTGGAAGGTATTTAATAGCATTTAACCCCATTCCTTTCCACTCTTTACCTCCATCTAATTGGATATTTTTTTATAGTAAAAATGCCATTCGCTTCTTTCAAACCTTAGGAGGATTTGACCAATTATGGAATCAAAAAATAGCAGTGATAGGTCAACCTAGTGCAGATTATTTATTACAAAAAACAAATATACAAGCCGATTTTATTGGGAATGGTGTACCTAAAAAAACAGGTCGAAATTTTTTAAAAGTTGCTCAAAACCAATCTGTTCTGTTTCCTAGAGCACAACAATCTCGACAATCTATTCAACAGATATTAAAGAGACAGATTAAATCAATTGATTTGGTAATATATGATAATCAAATCAAAACTAACCTTATTATCCCTACCACAGATATTGTTGTGTTTACTAGTCCTTTGAGTGTTACTGCTTACTTACGGCATCAAATAGTAAAGCCTACGACAAAAGTCATTGCCATTGGTAAAACAACCGAACAACAATTAATACAGGCTAATATTCAAAATGTGATTGTAGCGAATATGCCTAGTGAAAAAGGACTTGTAGAAGCGATTTTATGTAATGAATAGGTTTGGCTATCTATCATCCAATTCATACCCAAATTTTTTCCCTTTGGGAAGAATAAAAAAGATATTATTTTTCATAGAAATAATCATTTCTGTCTTCACATATTCAGGCATCCAGCCTTTTTCTAACGCAAATAAAATCGCCCTTCTAATCGTATATGGACGTATTTTAAAACTCCAATCATACGGATCTAGATATAAAATGCTTTTGGTTAAGCCTTCGATGTGAACTTTGATATGTATAGGTTTTTCGTCTATTCTATTACCTTTTAGTGTCCAAAAATAGTTTACCCCATTAACTGTGATTTGACGTTTTACGACTTTACTCATTGTTTTAGTGTATTAAATAGAAATTAGCTAACCGTAAGTTTCTCAATGCTTAATAAAAGACCGAACTACTTCTCCATCATTATTCTTAATATGAAGAAAATAGATTCCTTTGGATAAAAAAGATACGTCAAGTTGAGTCATAGAATGAACTAAATTTGATTGTTGAATAACCTGCCCTAAGGCATTAACTATACTTACTTGTTGAAAACCAAGCGTATTAAGCAATTTAATCGAAATAAAATCAGTAGCAGGATTGGGATAAATAGGAATAGGATAATTGTCTTTTAATAAAGGTGTTGTTGATGTATTTAAATCATTGAAATTTAGTAAAATAATATCAGTAAAACCGTTACTATTGTAGGTTAATCCATCAATGACAATATCCCCTACAAAGTCGCCTGTAACGGCAAACGTTTTATCAAAAACAGCTAAATCTGTGACAAAACTAGATTGATTACCTGACCATTCTGAGGCATCAATGACCTGACCATTTGTATTCAATTCTACTAATAGACCATTCTGATCGTTTGTTGTTGTAGTAAAAGATTGTCCGCCTATAATTGTATTGGTTTCATAATATCCGCCTGTTACAATTCGGTTATCTTCTACGGCAATGGTCAATCCAAATTCATTTTCCACATCTCCTAATGGCATTGCCCAATTTACTAGTCCATTGGCATTTAAATTAGCTATAAAAATATCGGCATCAAATTGATTAGTTTGAAACTGCTGACCATCAAAATCAATTAAACCAACAAACGAACCTGTCAAGTATAATTCATCATTTTGGATAGCTATATCATTTAAGAAATTATCAAATGTTCCACCAAATCGCTTACTCATTTGCACACTTCCAGTAGCATTATATTTCGCTAAAAATATATCCCAATCTAAGGACTCTGCCCAAAGTGTATCTGAACCAAAAATCACCCTGCCATTCATAGAACCACCAATCCAAATTTCTCCAACACTATTAATTACAATATTACTTGGTCGAGTTTGTTGCTGATAGCCTGCTTGATTTGTCCATAATACATTACCTTGGCTATCCATTTTTATGATGAATAAATCCTCTGTACCCACACTCACTAATGTATCAGAATCAATAAATAGAGTATCTGTAAAGTATCCTGTGGTATAAATTTGATCCAAATCATCTATAAAGATAGAAGTCATTAGTTTTGACCCTGTTCCTCTAATTGGTTTTGCCCAAATAACACTTCCATTAACTGAATATTGGGTTATAAATAATGCATTTGGATGAATTAAGGCTTGTAAAGTAATGGTATCAAATACCGCATCATCCCAAAATAGACCAACTAAACAGGGGGCTTGCTGCGAATTGAGGGCAATATCATTGACTTTATCTTCATCTAATCCACCCAATCGATTTATCCATTGTACGGTATTATTACTGTCCAATTTAGTTAAAAAAATATCCTCTTGTCCAACAATGGATAAGGTCTGTCCATCAATATTAATATCATCCCCAAAAGTCCCAGTCCAATACTGATTTTTTTGTTGATCAATAGCGATAGCACTACTCGCTTCAATGCCATTACCATTAATTGTGATAGGTTGTGCAGCTATAAGAAAAGGAGTAATCAAGAATAATACTAGAAGATATTTCATTGGATTCATTTTTCATCTTTAAAGTATTTTAACAAAACGCTTACTACGTTGTTCTCGCTTCTTAGCTTGATAGCAATACGACTTTTCGATTCCTTAATCTTCTTGGATTTAAAGTTTAAATATTGGAAAGTAAAACTCTATTTTTGCTTAAATACTGTATTTATTTGTAATTACTCTTTATTCTACTGAACCGTTACAATTTACTAAGTTTATTGAATGTAAAATATGAGGAAGTATCTAATTCTATTTATACTACTTTTTTCAACCGTACTTCTAATAGCACAACCCGTATTTTTTGAAAAATCATTTGGCGATACTATACTTTCGGAAAAGGGGATTGGAGTGGTAGAAGCACCTGATGGTATGTTGTATTTTTCAGGAATTACTGAAAGTGGGCAGTCAGGAAATAGTCAAGTACAATTACATAAGATAACACCTGATGGTACTATTTTGTGGATAGTAACGCATAATGCACCTACGGAAGACTTTGTAAATAGTATGATATTACATCAAAATCAATTATTAGTTGCTGGAGAAACACATGACTCTACAGGAAATATTGATGCTTTCGTGATGCAGTTTGATACAAATGGAACACATATAAATACGTTAAAACATGGAGTTGATAATCAAACAGAAACGTATGCAAGTATTTCTCCAACAAATGACGGAGGCTGGGTCTGTGCTGGTTTTGTAACGGGACAAGTGGGCATAGGAAATGATTTTTATGTGGTAAAATATAATTCAAATGGTGTAGAGGAATGGGCAAATGCTTATGGGGGAAATCAAAATGAAACGGCTTATAAAGCGATACAATTACCCAACGGGGAATATGCGGTAGCTGGAGATGAAGCTCAAAATGGTGGGAATTATAATGTTTTACTCAAGGGATTGGATGCACAAGGCAACGAAATTTGGAGTAAAACGGCTAGGGAACCACAGAATGGAGGAAGTAAAAATATGATACGGACACACGATAATCATTTGTTAGTAGTCGGGGAGATGAATCAACCTGGATTTGTAAGTTTTGATACCTATTTGGTGAAATCAACTACCGATGGGGTAGTGATTTGGACAAAGTTCGTAAATGGTACGCCTGATGCAGAAGCTGGATTTGGAATACATGAAGTGAACTCTAATAGTTATGTGATTACAGGATATGCTAAAAATCCAGCAACTCAGAATCAAGACTTGATGTTATTATCAGTGGATTCTTTAGGGAATGAAATTGATATTCAATATTATGGAGATGTAGGTCCAGAGGTCGGATACACGGTGATTCCATCACAAAATGGTGGTTTTATTTGTTCTGGCTTTACAACTATTAATGGAAATAATCAAAATTATTTGATTTATGACGATATCCAACTTACAGTTAATACAGTTGAGTTAGAAAAAGCTTCATTGTCTATTTTCCCAAACCCATTGGTTCAAAATACGATTTATTTAAATCAACCTTTGTGGGATGGTCAATTGAATATCTTTGATAACAAAGGACAACTGATTGAATCACAACAATTAAATGGTGCTGAATATAGAATAGATAGCCATTTAATAAGTGGTATCTATTTCATTCAAGTACAACAAAAGTTATTTCAAAAAACGTTTAAAGTAATTATACAATGACAACATTAAAATTTAAAACAAATATCAATTGTAAAAACTGTGTGCGTTCTGTTACCCCTTTTATAGAAGAAGTCGAGGGGATTCAAGATTGGTCGGTCGATACAAATAGTTCTGATAAGATTTTAACAATTAAAACAACTTCTATTGATTCAGAAGTGATTTTAGAAGTCGTAGAGGATGCAGGATTTGATATACAAGTGGTTTAATTTTCAAATGCTTAATTCTCCGTATATTTGTTTGAGCAAGAATTAGAGACTAAATAAAACAATGGAATATGGAAGCTTATGCAACTGCCCTCACTTATGCCATTCCTGGTTTTATCATTTTAATATTGATAGAAGCCTTGGCGAGTTGGTGGATGGGAAAACCGATTAATCGAGCGATGGATACGATTTCTAGCCTAAGTTCTGGAATGACAAATACATTGAAAGATTTATTAGGATTATCCGTAGTGATTTTAAGTTACGGATGGATGGTTCAGCATTGGGCTTTATTTTCTTTAACGGCATATTGGTGGGTATTTGTTTTAGCATTTATTGGAATTGACTTTGCGAGTTACTGGTCTCATCGGTTCAATCATGAGATAAATGTAATGTGGAATAGGCATCAAGTACATCATAGCAGTGAGGAGTTTAATTTGTCTTGTGCATTGCGACAATCTATCTCAGGCATATTTGGGGTGTATTTTTTCCTTTACATACCAATGGCAATAATAGGTATTCCACTTCAAGTGATTGCTATACTAGCTCCATTACATTTATTTGCTCAGTTTTGGTATCATACTCGATTGATAGATCGAATGGGATTTTTAGAGCATATTATTGTTACCCCTTCACATCATCGGGTACATCATGCGATTAATCCGCAGTACATTGATAAAAATTATGCGGCCATATTTATCGTATGGGATAAGTGGTTTGGTACATTTCAAGAGGAACTGAAAGATGAACCTCCTGTGTATGGTACCCTAAAACCTGTAAATACATGGAATCCTGTGGTTATTAATTTCTTACATGATTGGCAACTCATAAAAGATGCTTGGAGAACTAAAAACTGGAAAGATAAATTTAGAATTTGGTTTATGCCTACAGGTTGGCGACCTGCTGATGTGACTGAAAAATATCCAATTCAAAAGATAGATGATGTGCATAGCCGTCCGAAGTATGATACATCTGCTTCTAATACATTAAAGGGCTGGTCGTGGTTTCAGTTAATTTTTCATAATGTATTGATGTTCTATATTTTAGCCAATTTTGCAGCATTCGATTATGGCAATATTGTATTAGGATTCATTTTCTTGTTTATCTCGATTTTTGCGTACACTACTTTAATGGATAATCATCCTGTAGCTTTAGCTGCTGAATTATTAAAATTAGGATTTGGCATATTTATCATTCAAAGAATGGGAGGTTGGTATGGGATAGATGCTTTTTTTAGTGGTGCTACTTATATCATGATTGGTTATTTATTTATATCATTTGCTATGACTATTTACTTTCTATACTTTGAATCAAAACAGAAAGAAGTAATTGCTTCAATCTAAATAGAAGATTATACAAGTAACATATTTGAGTCACAGGTTTTTATCAATCTGTGACTTTTTACTTTTGTAATAAACCTTAATAATACTTTAAAAAAGCTATGATTTGTTCCACCAAAAATGCCAGCATTTGAAG
>CAYLSF010000069.1:8355-13775 GCA_964385675.1 uncultured Saprospiraceae bacterium | reverse complement strand
AAAGTAATAATGTGAGGTTATCTCTAACCTAAAAGATAGCCTCATATTTATAATCTAAGTGATATATTATCAATAATATTAAAAATGCTAAGTGTAAACCACTCAAGTAAGATTCGATTATTTTTTAACTATTAAAAATTGTTGTTGCTATGAAGAAACAAGTAAAATCAATCAAAAAAATGCAGGAAAATACTGTAAAGATTGTAGAAAAGTAGCAATTATTTAAAGTCAAAGGAGGATTTACAATTGAAGATGAGATTGTTATGTAAAATTTCTTTGAACCTAAATTTAAATGAGCCAATAGTTCTATTGAGAACTATTGGCTTTACAATAAAAACAAAATTGGATAGGTAAAAGAAAGCCCCCACCAAAAATTGATAAGGGCATGGAGTATTTTAAGTCCTCCTTATATCTATTGTCCTCTTATTTCCGATTAAACCAAAATTCATTTCTAATAAAGTAGTCACTTGATGTTTGCTGATAGCGTACTTCCTTTTTGAGATAAATAGAGTCTTTTCCTTCTATAGTTACGGTTAAACGAATATCAGATTGATTACCTTTATCTTTTCCAATTCGGTTTCCAACAATTATGGTTTTATCGCCTAATTTTTCAACACTTTCCAATGTCCATTCTCCGCTATATTTAAATGATTTACCATCTTTGGCAATGCTAAAATTTCCCTTATGGATAATGGGTTTACCATCTTTGATTTCATCGTAGATGATTTTATAAGCCATTTTATTACCTTTTGACTCCATAATAGCTTGACTAAAAGGAACAGTAAATCTTGACTTATCATCACCATAGTTCAGATACTTTAACTGACCTGACCATTCTCCTGCAAAAGAGTCAAATTCGTCACCATTCAGTACAGTTGATTTTTCGCTTTTATTTAAGCCTTTATTATTGTCTGCTATTATTTCCATAATAGCTTCCATTTCTGTATCTCGTCCATTCACAACGTCTTTTACATTAGGGGCAACATACACATCAGGGGCTAGACCAGCATTTGGAGGATTTCCTTGAACCATACCTGCTACTAACGGAATGTCAATTTCTACTTTCGAGTTAGGTAAAGTCAAAAAGAACATATAACTGCCATTGATACCTCTTTGATTACCGCCCGTTGTTTGTCCTACAAGTGTTGCAAATTCCCCTTTCTTTGCATAAGTTGCTAATAAATGTGTTGCCGAATTGTTAGAAGCATCGGTAATTAAATAAGTTTGACCATAGAACTTCAATGCATTTTTTTTTGCCTTCACCAATAAGTCGCCCTCATTTTTAAGCGTATGAAATCCATCTGCTGTTTTCTTACCTTTTTTACCTAAGCTATAAATTCTTTTATCCCAAGTATTCACGTAAGGTCTAAGCGACTGAGGTACGGTTTCAAAGGCAATTTTACCGATTACGGCATCACGTGTAAAGTCTTTTGTCATTAAGTATTTTCCTAATTCGACATATACATCATCAGAACCACCACCGTTTCCTCTGATATCAATGATAAGATTTGGAATATTTTGCTTTTTAATCGTTTTGAAAGCATCTTTTAAAAAGCTTTTCCAATTCATATCCATTTTCCAAGTGACGAAAGTTCCTAATTGCAAATAAGCCGTTTTTTCATCCACCACTTTAAAATTCCATAAAGCGTCGTAAGTTGTAGGAATTGCACCATAACGCTGACTAATTCTTTCTTGACGGGTTTTGTGCGAAATACTTTTTACGCTAGTGGTGAAAGATTGATTGGTTTTTAGATTTTTTCCCTTCAATTCATATTCACCATTTTGACTTGGAAATAGGGTAGGGAAGAACAGATCAAATTGATTATATTTTGCATATTCATTGACTTGTAAATTATAGATACGGTGAGCATCATTTGCACCATCTGCTTGCATCAATGGAATCATTTGTTGTAAGATAGTAGCCGTAGATACACCATTGATAGCTTCTATTTCTACGCCTCTCTCAATATTGGTATTTTTCGTAGCTGACTTTTCAATCAACATCCTTCCATCAACCCAACGGAATGTAAACGGTAATTTATCATCTTTTAAATGAATGGTTTTTTGTATTTTACTGGTCTGGTTGAATGGATTACAAAAGGTATGACCACACTGAATTTTGGCGACAAATCTTGATACTTCAAGGTGTGCTTCTGCAGTAGTCATCGGCTGATTTAATGTTTCTTTGAGTGCTTGAAAATGAGCCTCCATTTCAGCTTTAGTATTGTAACGGTATAAGCCAGGATGTAAAGTTGTTAAAGCTTCTTTTAAAATAGCAACGTCTTTTTGTAATCCCTCTACCGATACGGTATGTTCTTGAGTAGGTGTTGTAGATTTTACAGTTATTGAATTGCTAGATGAACTTACATCAGCTACTAATGTACCTTGTGCAAAAATGTTAGTACATACATAAACGAATACAATAGTAAGGATGGATTTTAATGTGAACGACTGTGCGATACTTTGGATATTAATTTGATTTTTCATACAATTTTGTGATTTTAAAAATTTGACAATAGATAATTTAAAATGATGCAAAACTAAAATGATGTCTTGCTGATTACGTTCACAAAATTGCGGTAGAACTCGTCCGAAATCGCTGCAAAATCGGTATGAAACGTCTCAAAACCAGTTTTGAGACTTAAAAAAGGGGAAATGGAGTGGTTTTTTGATAAAAAACGAAAGCGAGAGAGTTAATCCACTCGCTTTTGTTCAATTGTTCGTTTGGCTTGCCGCCTACATCGTTCACTACAATACTTAACTTCATCCCAAACTTTTGCCCACTTTTTTCGCCATGTAAATGGACGCTCACATACGGTACAAACCTTTTGAGGGAGGTCGCCCTTTTTTCGATGTTTTGGCATAGTAGTTTTTGAAGTTTAAAACTTCAATTTGGGCAAGATGTTCAATGTATGCTCAATCATATTATCGGTAATATCCAAATGCGTTACAAAGCGAACACTCTTAGGGCCTAGTGCGACGGCTAAAATACCCTGTTGCTCAAGTGTGGCTAAAAATTGGTCGGTATCTATTTCGTCCAAAATATCAAAAATCAAAATATTGGATTGAACAGGACGGACGGATTTTACAAAAGGTAGGGTTTGTAACAATTCACCTAATACTTTTGCTCGATCATTATCTATTTTTAAGCGGTCAATATGATTATCTAACGCATAAATTCCTGCTGCGGCTAGGTAACCCATTTGTCGCATTCCGCCCCCCATAACTTTTCTTAATCGCCTAGCTTGACGGATAAAATCTTCTTCTCCAATTAATAAAGAACCTACAGGCGCACCTAATCCTTTAGAGAGACAAATAGAAATGCTATCAAAACAAGACCCGACTTCTTGTGTCGTTTCACCTGTTTCTACCAATGCATTAAATAACCTCGCTCCATCCAAATGTAGTTTTAAGCCTTTTTCTTTGCATAATGCAGTAATCGGACGAATTTCATCTAAGGTGTAATAACTTCCGCCACCTTTATTACAAGTATTTTCCAATACGACTAATTTAGAAATTGGTAGCCAATCATAAAGCGGGTTAATAGCGGCTTCGACTTGATCAACTGTAATCTTACCATTTGTACCCTCTAATAGCTTAATCCCTACTCGTGAATTATAAGCATATCCGCCTGTTTCATATTGATAGATGTGCGAATATTTATCACAAATCACTTCATCCAAATCTGAGGTATGGGCATTGATAGCAATTTGATTGGTCATTGTTCCTGACGGACAAAATAGGGCAGCGGGTTTATTAAACATGGCTGCTGCTTTGGCTTGTAGGGCATTCGCTGTGGGGTCAGCTTGAAATACATCATCTCCGACTTCCGCATTAAACATGGCAGATAACATAGCTTTAGTTGGTTTCGTGACGGTGTCACTCATGAAGTTTACTATCATTTTTTATTGTGTTGAGCCCGATAGTAATCGGGAGTTGATGTGTTGATGTGTTGATGTGTTGACGTTTTCAAGCATACATCTTAATATTATTTCTTATAATCCGGCATTACTTAATCGGTTTAGTAATGCTCTTGAACGACCGTATTTTTCTTTAATCTCTGATAACTTTTCTTGAAAGCTAGGCAATTTATTTTGATAAATAGCCAGTGCTTTTAAATCCACTAACATATCGGTTGCTAATTGGTAAGAATTACCCGATTTTCGATTTAAATTGTAATACACACTATTCCATACGATACTCTCTTCCTTTGCGAGTTTTTCCATCTTAGCTTTGTGCTGTCGTGCTGCAATTCTTTGTTCCTCCGCTTTTCGTTCTTCTTTAGCTTGATGTTGCAGATTAAAAATAGCCTGTAAAGTTGTGGTGTTATTGGAAGTCGTTTTCTTTTGGACTAATTTTTCCAAATGTTTTTTGAGTTGAATATCTACCCGAGGTTCACCGTCCAACAATTGCATTAAAAACATATCCTTTTCTACTTCAGGCAGTTGCTCCAAAAGACTTTCATAATCAATTTTAATAGGTTCTACTCGTAAGGATTGTGCAGCCAACATGGCAGCATTTGCTAAGTCTTTTTCTATTTCTAAATAGTTTATAAAAGCATCTAATAAGTATTTGTTTTTGGTCAGTTTTGACGGAATCGGGGGCGTTCTAATATCACCTTCCTCTAAATCATCGTCTTCATCATAATCTTCTTCGTCAAAATCCGTTTTATTAGATGCTATTTTTAACCAAAATAAAAATAAGGCACTATAATCACCATCTATTATGGCTTCTCTAATCCGAATAAAATCTGCCAAATCATAATCATCTTCTTCCAGCCATCCGCCTCCGCCTTCTTCATCATTCCACTCCAATTGAATCAAAAGGCAATAGCTCATTTTTTTTATAATGATACCATGTCCCCAAAGGTCTATTGCATAATCTTTAATAGCCCAATAATCTACTGTGTTACTAGGAAATTTGAGCGTCAAATAGCGTTCTCCAAAGTTGGAAAAATACATATAGAGGTCAAAATGCTCAATCAAAACCATTTCGGGATCTCCTCTAAAATCACCGTAATGATACACAAAAGTAGCACTCGTAGAAGAAACTTTACTACGACTAGATAATGCAGCTACTTCTTTTCGAGCGGCACTACTTAACGGCTGATCAACTGCTAGAAATTTATAGGCTTGAAAATGTCCCATTTTAGTTAATGTTTTTTTTAAAATATAGGCTATAAATTATTGGTGAATATCAGAAATTTATTTTAAAATTTATGAATGAAGTAATTTTTAATTGACTAGAAAGTAGTTTTTAGATAATTTGCCCTCATGAGAAAAATAGTCTATTACGTAGCCATTTCGTTAGATGGTTTTATTGCAGGATTGAATGATGATATTAGTGGATTTGTGGAAAAGAGTGATGGCATTGATCAATATTTTAAGGACCTTCAAGAATTTGATACTGTAATTATGGGG
>CAYLSF010000069.1:0-8336 GCA_964385675.1 uncultured Saprospiraceae bacterium | reverse complement strand
AAAACCTATGAGTTTGGCTATCAATATGGTTTAAAACCTGGTCAACCTGCTTATCCTCACATGCAGCATTATATTTTTTCCAATGCTTTGATATTAGACAATGTTGCTGAATCTGTTCATGTCAAACCCATTGACATCGCTGAAATTGATGCCATTCAAGCCCAAGAAGGAACAGATATTTACCTCTGTGGTGGTGGACAATTTGCAGGATGGCTTTTGGAGCATCAAAAAATTGATATTTTAAAAGTCAAATTGAATCCGTCCATCATTGGTCAAGGGATTCGATTATTTGGGGATGTCGTTTCAAATTACCAATTGAAATTATTGGATACTAGTTTGTATGAAAATGGTTTGCAGATTATGACTTATCGGGTTTTGTATAATTAGTTAATCGGATAAATCCCGCTCTAATTGACGATGATATAGTTTTATCCATTCTTCATAGATTAAATTATTCCATTTTGGGTAGTTTGATGTTAAAGGAATCCAACCAACTTTATAAGATTCATTGGGTTGAGTAGGCGTTTGGTTTGCAAAATAGATTTTCTGGACTTCATCTATTTTTTGAAGTTTATGGATAAAGTCAAAGACCGTTTTCATTGGAGCTTTTTTATCAATGTATAAGGTAACCTCTTCTCGTAGATGTTCAAATAAGTTAAATTTAGGATGATTCTCTACATGGCCGTTTATAAAAAAAGTGGTGTCGTTACTGAACTTTAATTGCCCAATACAAACGTTCGTTCTATTCATCCTATAATTATTAGGGACTATGGAATCCCACATATCCATTTCATAAATGGAAGTGTTTTTATTGAAAGGTAAATCAATATTTAATAGTCTAGTGGAAAAGAAGTCTTCTTCTTTTGTACAACATTTTTCATTACAACGATGTCCTGTGTAAACAATATCTGTTATGGTTTTATTTTTATAAATTGATTTTTCCAATTTCTCATCATAAGTGACGTCAAAGTCTACATTCCTTAATACGATGGAATCTTTGGTTATAAATTGAATATCATGATAAAATCTGCCATATTCTATCCGAATCAAGCGTAAAAAATTGTACTCCTTATTAATACTTGCAGATAAATCAAGTCCTATATTGTTTCGGTTTAAATGTCCAGTATCATTTTGAAGCTCTAAGACATGATATTTTACTTTATTTTCTTGATCGGGATATTTATACAAGTGCCAATGTCCATCCATATCCAGTTTATCTTCTTGACATTGCCATAAAAGACTAGAAAGAATTATTACTAAAATTCCGTAAAGAATAGGGGAGGATTTCATATTTTGTAAATTGGTTAACGAAATAATAGACAGTAAGCTAATATAAATCAATTAAATATGCAATCAAAACCAACTATCCAAATCGTAGATTATACGCCTCAATACAGAAAAGCTTTTAGGGATATTAATGTGGAATGGATTTCTAAATATTTTGTAATGGAGGAATCTGATTTTAAATCTTTAGATCATCCTGACAGCTATATTATTGATAAAGGTGGTTATATTTTTATGGCGTTACTAAATGATGAGCCTGTAGGAGCTTGTGCGTTAATCAAAATGGATGACCCCGATTATGATTTTGAATTGGCAAAAATGGGGGTTTCTCCAAAAGCACAAGGAAATGGTTTAGGAAAAAAACTAGGTCAAGCCTGTATCGATAAAGCTAAAAGCGTAGGTGCTAAAGCCTTATATTTAGAAAGCAATCGAATTTTAACACCTGCCATTACCTTATATAAAAAGTTAGGATTTGTAGAAATCATTGGACGACCTTCCCCGTATGCTCGTTCTGATATTCAGATGGAGTTGAAGTTTTAGGGAGTAGATTAGTGAATCTAGTGAATTGGTTAAAATTATCATTTTATGATAAATCAACTAACGAAAATCGGTGTTTTTTTCTTCCTTTTACTTCTTGTAAACACACTTCATGCTCAACAAAGCAAATACCTTTACGAACGAAAAGCCGGTGAGTCTGCTGAACGTTTTGTAGCTCGACATTTACCCGATTATCATGTTAAAGAGAATATCATTCATCAAGTGATAGAAGGTACATGGGGCGATGTTACAAAAGGTAAAAAGATTATGGCGTTCTATGCTGCACCAATGGTTCAAGAATATGATAGGGCGACTTTGGTGATTTTTCAACCTGTTGGTGATGGTAAAAATTATATTATGATTTTGTCCAATCAAATAGGTTTGCCAGGGCGATATTATCATGGTGTAGAAAGTGTATTTTTTATGGATGTGAATGAAGATGGTGCTAAAGATTTGTGTATCATCGAAAAAGGCGAAATTAGAGTCTCTATTGAGTTGGAAGAAGAGGACGAAAATGGTAATGTTACAATGGTGGAGACAACGGCTTGTTGTGAGGATGAATTTAATACCGTTATTTTAGAGCAAGTTAAAGATGGAGAAAATCGGTTCTTACCAATTGTTTCGGAAGTGAATTTACCTGATGGTGTAATTGGTCAAGAAAAAACCGCAGCAGAGGTGAAAGAACAAATCAAAAAGCATCAAGATAGTCAGAAAAATTAAATGATCCTCGGAGGTTTTTAACGCCTCCGAGGAGAGTTGCCTATTATTATAAATTTCCACGTAATTCTTGTTCTCTTTCTAATGCTTCAAAAAGGGCTTTGAAATTACCTTTTCCGAAAGAGTTTGCTCCTTTTCGTTGAATGATTTCAAAAAACATCGTTGGACGAGCTTGAACGGTTTTGGTGAATATTTGAAGTAAATAACCATCTTCATCTCTATCCACTAAAATCCCCAAAGGACGTAAGGTTTCAATATCTTCGTCAATATTTCCAACACGCTCCGCTAATACATCATAATAAGAATCAGGTACTTGTAAAAACTCAACTCCTCTATTTCGTAAAGCTGTTACCGTTTCTACAATATTATCGGTTGCTACCGCAATATGCTGTACACCTGGTCCTTCATAAAATTCTAAATACTCATCGACCTGTGATTTGCGTTTGCCCGGTGCAGGTTCATTAATTGGAAATTTAATACGACCATTTCCATTACTCATTACTTTACTCATCAAAGCACTATATTCTGTAGAAATGTCTTTATCATCAAAAGATAAAATTTGGGCAAATCCTAATACATTTTCATAGAAATTGACCCAATAATCCATTTTACCCAATTCCACATTTCCAACCATGTGATCCACATATTTCAATCCAATAGGTTCAGGGTTATAAATCGTTTCCCACTTTTTAAAACCAGGTAAGAATATGCCATTATAATCTTTTCGTTCTACAAAAATATGAACGACTTCACCATACGTACAAATTCCAGAACGTACGACTTTACCATACTCATCCTCTTCTGTTGTAGGAGACATAAAGTGTTTTGCCCCTCTTTTGATAGCCTCATTGTAGGCATACGTCGCATCATCTACCCAAAGTGCAGTTACTTTCACCCCATCCCCATGCTTATCAATGTGTTTTCCGATTGCCGTTCCACTTCTCAATGGAGAGGTTAAAACCAATCGAATTTTATCTTGCACGACTACATACGACTCTGAATCCCGACTTCCTGTTTCTAATCCTCTGTACGCTAGTGATTTAAAACCAAAAGCGGATTTATAGTAATGAGCCGCTTGTTTCGCATTGCTGACATATAATTCTAAATAGTCCGTTCCATTGATAGGCATAAAATCTTTTGCCTTGTCATATACTTTAGGGAGATTTAATGTTCCTGCTGACATAGTATTTTTTTGAATTTTAAAAGTCTAAACTGCTGATTGCTATTAGAAATCAGCAGTTAAACGTTCTTTTAAAGCATTTTTTTAGTAAGAATTATTTGTAACAAAATTACAGTATTTTGAGTTTTAATGCTTATTATTTCCTATATATTGAGTTAATTAAGAAAAATGATTTTTTATTTGATTATAATTGTAATTATATTTTATTTGAATGCCTTAAAATAGTTTAGTAAATAATAAAATTCTACCTGTTACTTTATATTCAAAGAAAGATGATAAAACTAGATAAAACAGATAAAGCAATTTTAAGATTGATTCAAGAAGATTCAAGAATGACGATTAAAGAAATTGCAGGTCATTTAAACTTATCGACGACACCGATTTTTGACCGATTGAAACGGCTTGAAAAACAAGGGGTTATTCAAAAGTATGTCGCATTGATTGACCCTAAAAAATTGGGTAAAAAACTCAATGCATTTATCCATTGTGCCATTATAGATCATTCAAATCGAGGCATAGATGTTTTTGTAGAACATATTCAAAAATATCCTGAAGTGATGGAATGTCATCATGTAACGGGAGATTCCGATTTTTTACTAAAAGTTGTGGTTAATGATATTGAGGCCTATAATAAATTTGTAACCGAGAAATTATCGATTGTTCCTAATATTAATAAAGTAAAAACCTCTTTTGCTTTATCGACTCGTAAGTGGACAACGGTTTATAAGGTGGATGATTGATGAGGTATTGAACCGCAGAATATTGAATATCGAACACCGAATAACGAAGTTTTTCTAGAGAATTTGATGAAGTCAGATTTTTTATAGTCTAATTACATTTCACTTCTGCGGTTCAGTATTCATTATTTGATATTCTACGGTTTAAATAACACGATTTTCTTTTTATAAAAAGTCTTTGATGATTGATAGGATTTTAATCTTAATTGAAGTTTTCATTTTCATTTTCATTCTCTATCTTTAAGCAATCGTGAGAAAACGCATAAATTGATTCGAAAATTTAGTACAAATTAATAAATGTCAAGGAGATCGAGTACGACAGCAGAGACCGATTGGATGGTGATTACACTTTATCTAGCTTTAGTTTTGATAGGTTGGATGATGATATATGCAGTGGGATTTAAGCCTAGTCGTGCAGATATTTTCGATTTGAGTACCCGTCATGGTAGTCAGTTATTATGGATTATTGGTGCATTAATAGTTGGCGGAGGTGTATTGATTGTAGAGTCTAAATTTTATCGAACGTTTGCGTATATCATTTATGGGGTTTCTTTATTCTTTCTGATAGGGGTATTGGTTTCGGGAACGATAGTCGCAGGTTCAAAATCATGGCTCGATTTGGGTTTTTTCCGATTTCAACCCGCCGAAGTGGCTAAATTCTCGACTTGTCTAGCTTTAGCCAGTTTTATGTCTTCCTATAACGTTTCGCTTCAGCGGAATCGCTCTCGCTTAATTGCACTAGCTATTATTTTTACCCCAATGATTTTGATTTTACTGCAAGGAGACGCAGGATCAGCTTTGGTTTTTAGTGCGTTATTAATAGTCCTTTTTAGGGAAGGGATGCCGGCTGGTTTATATGTTTTTGGTGGCACTATCGCCTTTTTAGCCATTATAGCCATGATTTTTCCGACTGAACCGATTTTATTAGGTATTGCTCTGACAGGGTTGGGAATATTATTTCTTGGCTTCAAAAATCGCTCTAATTTATTTATCTATTTTGGGTTGGTCGCAGGCGCTATATTTGCCTATGAATATGAATTTATATGGCCAACTATCATTGGGGCAGGTGCTGTTTATCTGATTACATTAGTGTTGAGATGGCGACAAGAAAAGAAAAAGCAATTGCTAAGTTTATTGACGGCAGGAATGATTGTAAGTGCTGGGTTTACGTTTTCTGTTAATTACTTTTTTAATAAAATTCTGAAACCGCACCAGCAGGATAGAATTAATGTTTGGCTCAACCCTAGTAAATGCGATCCTTTAGGAGCGTTATATAATGTAACGTGGTCAAAATTAGCCATTGGTTCAGGAGGGTTTTCTGGTAAAGGCTATTTAGAAGGTACGATTACCAAACTGAACTATGTGCCTGAGCAAGAGACTGATTTTATATTTTGTACAGTAGGGGAGGAGCAAGGCTTTTTGGGAGCTTTTGCCATTATTTTATTATACTTGTTGCTCATGTTCCGAATTATCATTGTCGCCGAACGACAGCGGGCTAGGTTTACCCGAATCTATGCTTACGGAGTTGTGAGTATCCTCTTTTTTCACTTCTTTATTAATATTGGAATGACGATGGGGATTATGCCTGTCATTGGTATTCCGCTCCCTTTGATTAGTTATGGAGGGTCGTCGCTTATAGCGTTCACTATTTTAATTGCTATTTTAGTAAAATTAGATGCGGATCGATTATCTACGTTTAGGTAATCATGAGAAGATAAAGGTCATACTACTATATATTTTTATATTTAACACATAGACATATAGTTTTAAATATCTAATTATTCAAAGATATACTCTGTGTGGCTTTGTGTCTCCTTTGTGCTCTCTGTGTCCAAAATTATTTTTATATTAACTGCTTCCCATCCTTCCAAAGTGCAGTAATATTCATCATACCTTGATGATACAAAACTTCCCGATAATCATTGGTCGGAAAAGCAATAATATCTGCCAATTGATCTTTTTCTAAACGTCCTCTATCCGTTAAGCCTAAGGCTTTTGCTGCTCTAAAAGTCATACCCGCCCAAACTTCGGCAGCACTTAACTTTTCAAATGTACTTAATACAGCCGCTTGCATTAAAAGATTACCTTGAGGGGCAGAACCAGGATTCCAATCACTTGCAATCGCTAAACTAGCTCCAGCATCTAATAACTTTCTAGCAGGTGTAAACGCATATCCAATACCAATAGACGCACCCGGTAAGGCTACAGCAATTGTATCACTTTTTGCTAAAGCGGCTATTTCTTTCTCACCACTGACCTCTAGATGATCTACACTTAATGCACCGCAATCAATCGCCACTTGACTACCACCAACTGAAAATTGATCGCCATGTACCGTTAAATCAAAACCATGTTGTTTTAAGGCTTTTAAATATCGAGTGGCTTCTGCTATACTAAATGCACTTTCTTCAATAAAAATATCAAATCGGTTGCACAGCTTTTCTTGTTGAATTTGAGGGACAAGTCGATTTAAAATCGTATTTAAATGCTCGATTTCTCCACCTTCCATATCTCTGGGAACAATATGAGCCGCTAGGCAAGTTGGAATAATATCTAATACATGATTCGTATTGCGAATTGCTCTTAACTGTTTTAACTCTTCTTCCACACTTAACCCGTATCCACTTTTTATTTCAACTGTGGTGACGCCTTGATGTAAAAGTCGATTAAGTCGCGTTTTCATCAAATCGACCAATTCTTTTTCCGTTGCTTTTCTGGTATGTTGAACAGTACTCCAAATTCCTCCACCCGCTTTGGCAATTTCCAAATAGGTTTTACCATTATTTCTAGCTGCAAAATCCATTGCTCTACTTCCTGCAAAACACAAATGGGTATGAGCATCAATCATCCCAGGAAAGGCAACTAAATCAGTTTCAATTCTATGAATTGGAATATTTGGATATGCTGAATGTAATGTTTTAAAATTACCAACTGCTTCTATTTTTGTATCATTTACAACGATTCCTCCCTCTTTAATAATATCTAGTTGTTCATCTGCTAATGCTCCTTTTAAAGGAAGCTCTCGCATGGTAATGATTTGTCTGAAAGGCTCTATTAGTTTCATTGGTATAAGGTATAAGATATAAGGTATAAGGTATTAGAGGCTTCCCTTAAACCTCGTACCTTACACCTTATACCTCAAAATCACTGATGTGTAAAATTCTCTTCGCCTTCACCATTTGGTGAAAGTCCTAAAATATCTCCTTCTGTGGTTACGCCTAATCCTAATACGGTACGATTACCATAATTGAAGTAGCTCACTATTTGATTGATTTCCAATACTTCGCCATCCGAAAATCCATGTTCTCGCAATTGATCAATTTTAGAGGGCTGCATCAAAGCAGGATTTAAAGTCAATTGACGAGCATACTGCATACCCACCAAATATTTACCTTCAAATGCATTGGTTAACTCACCCGTCATAATCGCATGATAGACTTTATTAAACTCAATATCATCCTCCAATAATCGCTCTAAACCCGCCGAATGATGATCCACACAATAGTCACAATGATTCAACCGACTTACATACACCCCTAAACTTTCTACATACCATTTAGGCAATGTATTATTCGCATGGTGTAGTGCATTTTTATATAATTTCAAATGCCCTTCTAATGTATGCGGACGCAAACTATGCACCATCATCACATTATCAATATTATTATCTTCTTTATTTTTGATGCGATCGTATAATCTCTTCAATATACCTTCCGCAGCTTCGTAACTAATGATGTCTATCCAGCTCATTTTTTTATTTCTAAATTTCTCCTGTTGTTTAATTAGGAATTATTATTTGGTTGAAACTACAGTAGCTCCGTATCCAAAAATTCCTTATAAATACGTTCTTTATAATTTTTACCTAGTTTTTTAATCTCTTT
>CAYLSF010000068.1:0-13811 GCA_964385675.1 uncultured Saprospiraceae bacterium | reverse complement strand
AATCTCCTGCCCACCAAAATCCCACAAATTCGCTTTAAAATGAATCCGCCTATCTTTGGGATAATCAAAAGTCCAACCTTCTTTGATATTAATACCGACCGTACTATCTTCTTCACTCGGCACAGGGTAATGTTTATCCAATAATTTTTTCATTAGGGTCGTTTTTCCTGCTCCGCCTTCGCCTACGATTAAGAGTTTCGCTTCGTATAGTTTGGTTGTGCCTTGTTGTTTGAGTTGTTTCCAGTAATTTAAAATGGCTTGATTGCCTTGTTTTGCTATTTCTATGGAGGGATTTGTAATAGGATTATCTTTTATATAAATACCTTTATAACCATCAAAATCTTTCCACTTTACAGATAAATTTTGTTCGATTAAGGGTTTTAATTTAAAAAGATCACTTAATTGATTGTCATTTAATATTAAGTATTTTAAATTGGTCAGTTGTACAATTTCCGAGGGCAACTCGCTCAATTGATTACTACTCAAATTCAACACATTTAAATTGGTCAGTTGTACAATTTCCGAGAGCAACTCGCTCAATTGATTACTACTCAAATACAACCGAGTTAAATTGGTCAGTTGTCCAATTTCCGAGGGCAACTCGCTCAATTGATTACTACTCAAATTCAACACATTTAAATTGGTCAGTTGTACAATTTCCGAGAGCAACTCGCTCAATTGATTACTACTCAAATACAACCGAGTTAAATTGGTCAGTTGTCCAATTTCCGAGGGCAACTCGCTCAATTGATTACTACTCAAATACAACCGAGTTAAATTGGTCAGTTGTCCAATTTCCAAAGACAATGACTCTAGCTTACATTCATCTAAATTTAACCCTATAATTTTATTATTTTTAATGGCATAGGATTGTGGACGCCATAATTTATTATGAGATACTTCCTCTAAAGGAATCGCTTCTTTACTATCTTTAAAAATCGGAATCTGTTGGCAGATTTTTTCGAGTATTTGTAGGTCGGTCATGGCGATTTCGGATTTTTGATCTCGGATTTCGGAGTGAAGATAGGGAATTTTTTAGGTTGTTGTTTTTAAAATATTCAACCACAAAGACACAAAGAACACAAAGACTGCCTTCGAAAGGGATACTCTAATTAGATTAATATTTCTTTTTGTACTCTCTTTGTGACCTTTTGTATCTTTGTGCCTGCCTGTCGGTAGACAGGGTTTAAAAAACACGTATTTTTGATTACTCAAATTGAGACCTTTCGCAACTAAACCCATCAGTTTGATATTTATAAAATAACAAGTATTATTGCTTTTGTTTTCTAAATGAGTGTTGACGACTCTTTTCTGTGAAAAGTCGTCTTGATCAGCATTAGTGGGATTCCGAATCGAGTTCGGAATGACGTGGAGTTGGGATTGTGGGGAATAGTTCATTTTCAATCAATTTCAAAAACCGTTCACCGTCAACCGTTTGCCGTTAACCGTTAAAATTATCGTGAAATACTACTACTATCTTTTTATTATCATATTAAATCTGCCTTTTGAGGGGGTGGCACAGCAAAATGTGATGCCGAGAATTCGCGTAATGGAAGAATTATCGGCAGGTAAGGGGTATGATGTCTTGCAAACGAGCGATAGCTTGATGTGGTTTGCCTCTAAAAATGGCTTACATCGGTATGATGGGGTGGAGTTTACGACGTTTAAGCCGAATCCAGCGGATAGTTTTGCGATTTCGGGGGTACAGATTACGGATTTGTTGGAGGACAAAAGAGGGCTTTTGTGGGTCGGGACGCAGGTGAATGGACTAAATTGTTTTGATAAAGCGACCCAACGATTTTATCAATTGGCGGATATAGCGAACAACGAGGTATTTAGAAATACGGTCGTCAATGATATAGAAATGGACGCTGCGGGGGATATTTGGTTTTGTGTTTTTATGAGTGTGTATAAAGTGGAATTGGGCGATAACTTTCCTTCGGATAAAACAGATCTCACCGTTAAGCACTATGAAATAGATAGTCAAGTCGGGCCTTTACAGACCAATATCCTTAAACTATACTGGACAAAAGAGCAGGAAATGCTCGCTCGCTTAACGGAATTTGAGCTGCATAAATGGACTGCCGAAGCGGATACGTTTGCTTTTGTGCCAATGGATCCGTCTTTGATGGCGGCGAATAATCGTTTGGGGTATCGAGAGTTGAGGGTGTCTAGAATGCTCATGCGGAATATTTTTTTTGGTGGGGCGTTCTTTATCATTTTGGCGATTGCCTTATTATTCCGATACCAATATAATCGGGCAAAATTGCAAAATCAATTGGCTTTTGAGCAACGAGAAGCGGAACGCATGGAGGAATTGGCTCGAATGAAAACGCATTTCTTTTCTAATATTACGCACGAATTCCGAACGCCATTGACCTTAATTATTGAGCCGTTGCGACAAGTGTTGGAGAGTCCTAAAGCACCCTGGATGGATAAAGTCAAATTGGCTAAAACCAATAGTCAACGCCTATTGCAGTTGATTAATCAGCTATTGGATTTATCAAAATTGGAGCATAAAAAAATGACCGTCACCCTCAAGCGAGGTAATTTATTAGAGGTGGTTGAGCCGATTTTAAGTTCTTTTGCTTTAGTTGCCCATCAAAAACAAATTCAATTTGATACACAACTTCCATCTCAATTGGAGCATTTCGATTTTGATAGTGATAAGGTGGAAAAAGTCTTATTTAATTTGGTTTCCAATGCCATTAAGTTTACGGAAAAAGATGGGACGGTTGCGGTTCGTATTTTTCAACAATCGGAAGTGCTTGTCTTTGAAGTAAAAGATACGGGCATTGGCATTGACAAAGCACAGCAGCCTTATGTTTTTGATAGATTTTATCAAGCCGATGCTTCTACGACTCGTAAGCAACAAGGAACGGGTATCGGTCTGGCATTAAGCAAGGAATTGGTAGAATTGATGCAAGGGGAATTGACGATTGAAAGTACATTAGGTAAAGGAACAACCGCCCGTTTTACGATTCCGATCCTGAAGGAATCGGAAGAAAATCCTATAACGGAAGTCATTTCAGCGATAAATCCTTCTACGATTGTGTTGGATACCATCGCCACTAACTTTAGTACAAGTGCTACCGATTTCACGATAGACCCGAATGCTACGAATGTTGTCCTGCTTATAGAAGACAATGTGGAATTACGTCAGTTTATTAAAAATAGCTTAGAAGCGAACTATCAAGTATTGGAAGCTGCTAATGGTAAAATTGGGATGCAATTGGCAATGGAGTATATCCCTAATATTATTATCTCCGATGTGATGATGCCCGAAATGGACGGTTTTGATTTATGCAAAGCCTTAAAAATGGATACCAAAACGGCACATATTCCGATTATTTTATTGACGGCAAAGACTGCCCTTCAAAGTAAAATTAAAGGACTAAAATATGGGGCAGATGCGTATATGAGCAAACCTTTTAATTTGGAAGAATTGGTAATTCGTATCAAAAATTTAATCGCCATCCGAACGGCATTACAACAAAAATTTAGTCAAACCCTAGAAGCAGTTAACTTTCAAAAAGAAAAGGATTTTGTGCAAATGCTGAGTAAAGCAAATACAGGAAAAGACACCACTATTTCTACTTATGATAAAGACTTTTTAAACAATGTCTATCAAACCGTAGAAAAACATATTGATGATGAAAATCTAAGTGTGGAAGGACTGTCCCAAAAAATGGTAATGAGTAGAACTCAACTCCACCGCAAACTCAAAGCCTTACTCAATGAAACCCCTTCCGAGTTTATCCGCAATATCCGATTGCGTAAAGCCAAACAACTCCTTTCGCAGCAAGTCGGCAATGTAACAGAAGTTGCCTTTATGGTTGGCTTTTCTAGTCAAAAGTATTTTTCTACGAAGTTTAAAGAGAAGTTTGGAATTAGTCCGAGTGAGATTTGAGGGTTGGTTATCGGTTGTCTGTTATCCGTTATCGGTTTGGAATTTAAAATTGTCGTAGAGGTCGGTTCTAGTATCCCAATAACATAATTTTCTTTTACGGATTTGTCTATTCATTCTGTCTCTATTCTCTATTCTCTGTTCTCACTTCTCTCTTCTAAAAAAAATGCTCATTTCCCGTAAAACTACCGAAGCCTCTAGAATAGGTAATTTTACGGGGTTTAGCTATCCTATTTTAACCCAATGTTACATAAATGAACCCCTATGTTATATGTTACATTTGTGAACCTTTTTGTTACATATACGGCATCATCCTACCTCGAATCCTTCCATATTTGTTGCATCATTTAGCGCTAATGATATTTTTTCCTCAATCAAAAATTAATAAAAATGAAAGTTTATAATAAAACAAATAAGGACGTTGCTGCTTTTTTCTTTGAGTCCTGGCATAAATTTAAAGACAGTACTTCTATTCAAGCTACTCCTTTGGTAGCCGCTTACTTAGGTTGGAACGTGAAAGCAAATTCTTCAAAAGATTTTAATATCTCAGGCTCTCCAATTATTGATGGTTGGAATGGAAAGGATAAGTTTTATGTCGGTATTTATGAAAAAGCATCAGATTATATTATCCGTAATTATATTCCAGACAATCTAGATGAGATAAGTGCTGCGGTATTTACCAATGGACTCGCTACTGAAAACCAAATGAGTGCGGTTTATGATGCTATTATTGACACGGATTCTAATCATGGTTTGATAGGATTTGCGGGTAAAATTCCAGATGATGATGGCTGGCTTGTATTCTGGGGAGAAGATTATGAATGTCAGTTTGGAACGGGAAAAGTTGTATTTGATGATCCTACAACCGTACGTCATCGTAAAGGTCAAACCATTCATGATGTTCCTGCCATTGTAAAATTTAATGGCAAATATTATCACTTCTCGAATACAACAAAAAACGAAACTTTCTTTGGGCGTAGTAGCAGTTTTTCAACCCTTGATGATGCAGATTTGGATTATTTAGAAATGGGCGGACAGCGAAGAATTAATACAACAAAAGTAGTTGCTCCTATTGTATTCAATAATAAGCTGTATGTATTTTATCAAAAGTCAAATACCAATCAAATTGCCTACACAACTACAACGGATGGTAGAAACTGGAGTAATGAAGTGGAAACCCCTTTTTATACGGAACATAAAATAGGCGTAACATTAAAGGGAAGTACGTTATATATGGCATTTACAGAAATCAATGGACATACCATCAAGTTAACACAAACGCGTGATGCTATCAATTGGACGCGAGCTGAAAGCATTAGTGGCTCAAAATCTAAAATGGGGCCTAGTCTGTGTAACTATAAAAATGACTTATATGTAGCTTATCGTTCGAGTGAAAATGATAAAAAATACTGGCAACGACAAAAAAGTTCTGGTAAGTGGACTTCAAAGAAAAATATCGGAGATAGCAAAATAGGAGATGCCATTACGCTTACTGTCGTAGGTGACTTGATGTACACTTGTTATCGTAAAGATAACTCTAACCGCTTGTATATTAAACATTATGATGGAGACAAATGGAGTGAACATCGAAAAATTGAAGATAACATCTTGGCTGCTCGATTTGCTACTATCATAGAAGGGAATACAAAAGGACAAATGTATTTAGGATACAGAGAAGACAATACCAACTACATAGGTTTTGCTGAAGTCAAGGGATTGGTAAGCTAGTATTAACAACAAGAATTGATTTTTGAAGGCTTTGATAATTTAGAAATCAAAGCCTTCTTATTCAACCTCCTACTATTTTTTAAAAGTTGGTTTTATCTAAAAAGAGCTGAACGCTGACTTCTTAATTGATACAAATCCTCAGTAATAATACTAATTCATTCATATCTAAAATGTGTATTAGAATAAGTGAACATTTATGAACCTTCTGTTACATAAATGAACCCCTCCTTTTGATGTGACATAAGTGAACCTTTCTGCTACATATTTGGAATTATCTAAATATGAAACCCTACATATTTGTAATATCCTTTCAAATTAGAAATATCAAAAACAAGATTTAAATCATGAAAAAGTTATTACCACTTATACTCCTATTATGTATAACAAATTTCATTTACGCTCAATGGCACAATGGACAAAGTGCCGACCTCGTTTTGGGACAAGCTGACTTTTATTCGCAAACATCTGCTGCTGGAGCTACAGGTTTATCTGATGCTTCGGGTATCGTCATAGATTTTACCAATAATAAAATGTATGTGGCAGATAAGTTTAACAACCGTGTCCTAAGATTTAGTTATCCAATTACAAGTAATCAGCAAGCAGCGGAAGCCGTTCTAGGACAGGCTGATTTTTCAGGAACTTTAAAGAACCGTGATGATGATGTGAATAGCCCTAAGCAAAATGGGTTTAACTCACCAAGGGCATTAGTCATATATAATGGTACACTTTGGGTGACAGATTGGAATAATCACCGTGTCTTACGCTTTGATAATGCACACTTAAAATCCAACGGTGCCAATGCTGATGGTGTTTTGGGACAGGCTAACTTTACATCTAGAAGTGGTGCGACTACAGCAACGGGTATGAGAGCCCCTTCTGGTCTAGCCATGAGTAGTACGGGCGTGCTTTGGGTGGCTAATGCAGGCAGCAATAGGATATTGCGCTTTGATAATGCAGCGAGTAAAGCCAATGGGGCATCTGCTGATGGCGTGTTGGGGCAAACTGATTTTACGAGCGAAGGTAGTGGAACGACCCAAAATAATTTTAATCAACCACGTGGGGTATTTTTAGATGATAATGGTACGCTTTGGGTAGCTGATTACTCCAATCATCGGGTGATTCGTTTTGATAATGTAGCGAGCAAAACCAATGGTGCAAATGCTGATGGAGTTTTAGGGCAACCCGATTTTACGACTAATACCGCTGCCACTTCACAAACAGGTATGCGTTTACCACAAAGTGTTACCGTAGATGGCAATGGTAGTTTGTATGTTATTTCTCATACTAATAATCGTATAGTCATTTATAAAAATGCAGTCAATAAAGCCAATGGTGGAGCCGCCGATTATGTATTAGGACAGGGTGATTTCACTACGGGTTTGTCTAATTTAACGGATTTTGGACTTTCGCCAGATAATGTTTCGGGTATGTTTACGGATAATACCAATGGCTATCTTTGGGTAGGCGATGGTGGTAATAATCGGGTGCTTCGATTTTCTATACCAAAAACCAATTGGTCGGATGCACCTTCTGCAGAACTTGTTTTGGGGCAATCTGATTTTACCTCTAAAACCGCAAATACGGGTAATACAGGTTTAAACGGTACATCCAATATCGTTATTGACCATACCAACAACAAACTGTATGTAGCTGACAAAGGCAATCATCGGGTGCTAAGGTTTAGTTATCCAATCACAAGTAATCAACAAGCAGCGGAAGCCGTATTCGGGCAAACTAATTTTACCAATACATCTAGTGGTACATCACAAAGTAAGTTTAATTCACCTAGAACCCTCGCAGTAGATAATACAGGACGACTTTGGGTTGGTGATTGGAATAATAACCGTGTACTACGCTTTGATAATGCACATTTAAAATCAAATGGAGCAAATGCAGATGGTGTATTGGGGCAGTCCAATTTTACGAGTGGAAGCTATGTCGGGCCGTCACAAACGAGTACAACGACACCAGGTGGTTTAGCCGTAGAAGATGACGGCACACTTTGGGTGTCGGACCCAAGTGATAGCCATGTGAAACGCTTTGACAACGCTGCCAGTAAGTCTAATGGTGGCACTGCGGATGGGATTTTAGGACCAAGCAGTTTCACAGGTATTGCCTTTAATACAACACAAGCTCATTTTAAAAGACCTTACGGTATAGCGGTAGATAATAGCGGTAGATTGTGGGTAGCGGATTATGAAAATAACCGTGTGGTATGGTTTAATAATGCAAAAAACAAATCCAATGGTGCCAATGCAAATGGTGTATTAGGTCAAACGAGTTACACAAATGGTACAGCCGGCACCTCACAATCTACCATGAACTTTCCTATCAATGTGACCGTAGATGATGAAGGACGACTTTATGTGATAGAACAGTTGAACAATCGGGTACTTATTTTTGAAGGTGCCGCAGCAAAAGCTGCTGGTGCTAATGCTGACCATGTCATTGGGCAAGGAGACTTTGTGACAAATGGGTTTAGGTCAGATAGGACAGGCATGAATCCTGCTGTTATTTCTGGTTTGGCGTATGATAATACAAATAATGTCCTTTGGGTAGGCGATACTGGAAATAACAGAGCTGTTCGTTTTGGTACACAGACCACCGAGTGGGAAAGTAGCCAAAGTGCCGATATTGTTGTGGGGCAGGCTAATTTTACATCTAATACAGCAGCAGCGACTAATATCAACTTAGATGGTGCATCTGGTGTGGCAATAGATGTTACCAATGGTAAAATGTATGTTGCCGACAAAGACAATCACCGTGTCTTACGTTACAATTATCCGATTACTAGTAATCAACCTGCTGCGGAAATCGTTTTTGGACAACCTGATTTTACTAGTAATACTAGCGGCACTACTCAAAATACTTTCAATTCTCCAAGAGCCGTAGCTATAGATAATAATGGAACGCTTTGGGTTGCTGAATGGAATAACCACCGTGTTTTGCGTTTTGATAATGCACATACCATTAATTCAAATCAACCAAATGCGGATGGTGTATTAGGACAACCCGATTTTACAACGGCAAGTATCAGCACGATATCGGCATCTACTTTGCGTACACCTGGAGGACTGCATGTCAATAGTAATGGTACGTTGTGGGTATCGGGTTCTAGTCGTCACCGTGTTTTACGTTTTGATAATGCGGCGAGTAAGGCGAATGGTGGTGCAGCCGATGGTGTGCTAGGACAATCTAATTTTAATACTGGCTTTAGTTCAGGTGCATTTAGAGAAAAGCTGACAAATCCTTACGGTGTATTTGAAGACCAAAATGGAACGCTTTGGATAGCTGATGCTTCCAATAATAGGATTATACGCCATGATAATGCTGAGAGTAAATCCAATAATGCCAATGCCGATGGTGTGCTAGGACAAGCTTCCTTTACCACAAACCTTCAATTTGCTAATCAAGCTGGTATGAATACGCCAATGGATGTTGCAGTAGATGAAGAAGGAAGGCTCTATGTGGTAGAAAATGGAAATAATCGGGTATTAATTTTTAACAATGCAGCAGGAAAAAATAATGGAGGCAATGCTGACGATGTACTTGGACAACCCGATTTTATCACTTTTGCAACTAATACCTCTGAAACGGGCTTAGATGCTGGTTTCATTTCGTCAGTTGCTTTTGATAATACCAATAAAAAACTGTGGGTAGGCGATACGGATAATAATCGGGTAGTGCGTTTTTCTTTAAATGAACCTGCTTTAAATAATACCTCTGCACCTACTATATTGACTAGTACAACTACAATAACGGGTTTAGATTATGCAGAAAATGCTGGGCCTTCGAGTACAAGTAGTTTTACAGTATCAGGAACTAATCTAACCTCGAATATTACGATTACAGCGCCTACCAATTTTGAAATATCAACCAGTTCAGGCTCAGGATTTGGCAGTTCATTAAATATAGCTCAAAGCAATGGAACAGTAAGCAGTACAACAATATTTGTACGACTACAATCGGGTTTATCAGCCAATAGTTATTCAGGAAATATAACATTAAGTAGTACTGGAGCAATATCGCAGGTGGTTTCGTTAAGTGGTACAGTCAGTGCTGCTTTGTCAGCAATAACGGTTAACACAAATACACTTACTGGGTTAGACTATGTAGAAGGTTCAGGCCCGTCTTCGGTTCAGGCTTTTACGGTTTCTGGGTCGAATTTGGCAGGGAATATAGGAATATTAGCTCCGACGAATTTTGAAATTTCTACTGTTTTCAATTCAGGATATGGAAGTTCTATTTCATTAACTCCAAGTAGTGGAACAGTCAATAATACGATTATATATGTCCGTTTAAAAGCTGGTTTGTCTGCAAATTCATACTCAGGAAACATTACGCTAACAAGCACTGGAGCTAGTAATAAAAGTGTATCATTGAGTGGAGAGGTATCTGTTATGCCTTCACTAATGGTAAATCCAAGTAGCCTTACGGGTTTAGGGTACATAGATGGTTCAAATCCAGTTACTCAATCTTTTACGGTTTCTGGTAGTAATTTAACAGGAAATGTCACGGTGTCTATGCCTACTGATTTTGTAGTGCTTAATTTGGCTGGAAATGCTTATACCACTTCTATCACCATTACACCGAGTGGTGGTTCGGTTAATCAAACTGTTACCATACGTTTGAAACCCAACCTCAGTTTAGACTCGTACTCAGGAGATATTACGGTATCTAGTACAGGCGTAACCTCAAAAACTGTGGCATTGAGTGGTGACGTCATATCAAGTATATCCTTAGTAATTAATGAAATCCATGCCGACCCAGCGTCGGGTACTGCTGGTGATGCAAATGGTGATGGATTTAGACATGCTACTTGGGACGAATTTATAGAATTTTACAACACAGGAAATTCTGCGATTGATTTAAGTGGCTATACGATATCAGATGCTAATGGTGTAAGGCATACTTTTCCAAATGGAACTACAATACCCGCAGGTGGATTTCTTACCGTCTTTGGAAATGGAACGCCAACCAATATTCCTGGAGTGGTTCAAACCTCATCTACGGGTACGCTGAGTTTAGATAATAATGGAGAGCAACTAACCATCAAAGATAATCTAGGGAATACGGTTTTGGACTATACTTATAATACAAGTAGTATTAATGACCAATCCACAGGGCGTAGTCCAGATTTTACGGGAAATTTTGTGGCACATTCGGGTATTGCTGGAAATGGAGGAGCTTTATTTTCACCTGGTGCCCTAAATGATGGTACGGTTCTACCTGTAGAACTACTTGATTTTCGTGCTACTGTTATTGATAGAGGTACACTACTAGAATGGTCAACAGCTTCGGAGGAGAATAACGAAGGTTTTTATATTGAGCGTAGTAGCAATACCGAAAGCTGGGAAACATTAGGTTTTATAGAAGGAAAAGGGACTACACTAGAGCAGCAACATTATAGTTTCTTGGATGAATATCCTTTCATTGGTGAAAATTACTATCGTTTGAAGCAAATGGATTTTGATGGTGATTTTGAGTATAGTGATATTGTAAATGTGATTTTTGATGAGCAAAATCCATTATCTAAAGTTCATATTTTCCCAAATCCTGTAAATGCCGAACTGAATGTTATAAATGGAGAAGGAATAGCGATAATTTATAATACACTCGGTCAACATATAAAAAAAGTAATAATTAACAGTTCACAATTAACAATTAACACTTCAGGTTTACCAAAAGGACAATACATACTCCGCATTGAAAAACAAGATGGACGTGTTGAAAATCAATATTTCATAAAGCAATAAGACCCAATACAATCCTTTATAAATCCAATTAATAATAAAGCCACTTCCTAACTTTAGAAAGTGGCTTTTTTTATATCGCAGTCTGTAAAATCAATTTAGTAGTGCCTTGATAACCATGCTTTAAATTCTTCATAATCATTCGGCATCTGCACAGCTTCTTTCGGTTTATTCGCTAATACCGCCAAACGTTTTGGCACATCAATTGGATGACCTAAAGTTTCTTCCATGTCAGGCTTAAATTTAGCAGGATGAGCCGTTTCTAAAATGATACCTGTTGTATCAGGATGATGTGTTTGATACGCCAACCATGCCAAGTAACCCACCGCACCATGTGGATCGATTAAATAACCTCGTTCTTCTACTCTTTTGATACCAATTCGAGTTTGAGCATCGTTGAACGCATAGCCTACAATATTCTCTGTCATCGCTTCCCACTCTGAACCATATAAATCCAACATTCTAGCAAAATTAGACGGTGCACCTACATCCATCGCATTGGATAACGTACGAACCGAAGGACGAGGACGATACTCTGCCGTTTCTAAATATTCAGGAACAACATCATTAGCATTGGTAGCAGCAATAAATTTATCAGCTGGCATGCCCATCTTTTGAGCCAATAGTCCTGCGGTTAAATTTCCAAAATTTCCACTTGGCACAACAAATACAAATGATTTATTTTTCTGTTTCAATTGCTTGTAGGCCTCTATGTAATAAAAAGATTGAGGAATCAAGCGAGCAATATTAATGGAATTAGCAGACGATAAACGGATTTTATTTGTCAATTCTTTATCCAAAAAAGCTTGCTTCACCATCGCTTGACAATCGTCAAACGTTCCATCTACTTCTAGTGCCGCAATATTATGTCCTAATGTAGTAAGTTGTTTTTCTTGTAGAAAACTTACTTTTCCACTCGGATATAAAATCACTACTTTAATACCTGGTGTTTTATAAAATCCAGCTGCTACGGCCCCCCCCGTGTCACCAGAAGTCGCCACTAGAATCACTAATTCTTCTTCCTTTTTTTGATTAAAATAACTCATCAATTGAGCCATAAATCTTGCTCCAAAATCCTTAAATGCCAAAGAAGGTCCATGCCACAATTCTAATACTTTAGTATCCTCATCCAAGTCCACCAAAGGAGCAGGAAACGTTACTGAGTTTTCAACAATGCGTTTTAAGTCTTCTGTTGGAATAACTTCACCCAATAAGTTTTTGCAAACTTCAAAGGCAATATCTTGAAAAGAATACTGCTCAATATTGTCCCAAAAGGCTTGTGGCAATGCAGGAATATCCGATGGCATAAATAAGCCATTGTCATCGGGTAAGCCTTTTAGCACTGCTGTTTCTAATGAGAAGAAAGTTGTTTTATCTTTAGTACTGTATAGTTTCATGATCTTAAAATTTCAAACTACAAAGTTGAAACACATAATTCGTAATTCCTAATTCTTAACCGGCCTTTGTCGACAGATAGGTTGGCTATTATCAATTCTTTTTGCGTTTTTGCTGTAAACTAATAAACAATACGCCACCCAAAACTAATATACCACCTAAAAACTGGACATTAGATAATCGCTCATCCAAGAAAATATAGGCTAAGGTAATAGTTGAAATAGGACCTACACTAGCTATAATCGCACTATTAGAAGCACCAATAATACGAATGCCTTCAGAAGTCAATAAAGAAGGAATCACCGTAGAAACCGTTGCCATTAAAAAACCAATCACATAAATTCCTGTAGGATAATCTAACGATACACTCCCTCCATTTGCAACTAAATAATGAATAATAACGGCAATACAAGAAACTGTCAAGGCATAAGAAGTATATAACCATGTCCCTAATTTGGGGAGTAATTGCCCACTACCAACGAAATAAATCGCATAGGTTATAGCACATATAAAAATAAGTGTGCTACCAATCCAAAGGTTTCTTTGATCGGTTATATCCACATTCCCCATAAAGACGATAACAATTCCGATGTACGTCAATATTAGGGCTATGACTTGTGAGCGTGTAATCTTCTCTTTGAAAAAGACAACTCCAATCAGTACAACAATAGTAGGATAAATAAAGAGTATTAACCGCTCTAAACTAGCCGTGATATACTGCAAGCCCATAAAGTCAAATAAACTGGATAGGTAATAGCCTAGAACTCCCAATCCAATAATTTGAAGATATTCTTTTCGAGTCGGTTTATAAGTTTGTTTTCGGGATACAATTACCGCAATTACAATGTAGATAGGTAGGGCAAATAACATTCTAAAAAGTAGTAGAGACACAGAATCAATATCATAATCTCGATATGCTACTTTTACCAAAACCGCTTTTGTCGAAAACATAACGGCTCCTATAAATGCTAATACAACACCCCAAACTTGAAGATATTTACTGTAAGTAGATGATTTCAATTTTTTAT
>CAYLSF010000067.1:0-14102 GCA_964385675.1 uncultured Saprospiraceae bacterium | reverse complement strand
TAGATGTTCTACACTATTAAAAAACAAGAGATGACAAATAAGAAATTAACAGATTTATATCAGAATAATTGGACAGCTACATCGGAAAAGATGAATAAAATCATTTCTAATTCAGAATACGATGTAAAACCCACAAACCCACTTCTACTTGTCATAAAGGATGAAGAAAAGTTCAATTCGGCGGATATTAGAATTATGTTTTACGGACAGGAAACTAATGATTGGGGAAGAAACTTTAAAAATAAAATAGAAGATGCAAAAGTAATTTATAATGACTTCTTTAATACAAATGCTTGTTTCAGTTATGGTGGACAATTTTGGAATGGAATAAGTTTATTTATAAAAAAAACACGTCAAAAATACCCTAATAAGCAAATTGAATTTTTATGGAATAATGTTGTAAAATTTGGAAAAAGTGGAGGAAAAAATATGCCGCCTAAATATATCTACAACATAGAAAAAGAGAACTTTTCCGTACTTGGCGAAGAGATAGATATTGTTAAACCTAATTTACTATTGTTTTTGTCAGGACCATATTATGATCATATTCTAAGAAATCAGATTAAAGGATTTGACAAAAAAGAAAAAATTGGTGAATTTACGAGTAGGCAATTGGCGAGTTTTACTTTTAAAAATGAAATTATTGCATATAGAACATATCATCCAAATTTTCTTTGGAGAAATAATATTAATAAGTACTTCGATACAATACTTGAAGATTTTGAAAAAAGAAGGTAGTGTAAAATTATTGTGTAGCTATCCATAGCTGCTAAAAGACGGCTGTAGCAGTTACACGAAACCGCTGCATTTAGACGTTACAGTGTAACGTCTCTACTGTTGGTGCTGTCAGTTTCCCAAAAAAATAATGACACGCTTTCCGATTCATCTTCATTTCCTGTCAAAATGACTTATTTTTGCCATTGGCAGAATAATTGACTTTTCAAAATTTGGTTTATTCTTACAAATACAAAATTCGATTTATCAATCTGTTTTGGAATTTGGAAATTGTCCTGATGGCTATCAGGATCAAATTTATTTAAATTTATATTCCATAGAATGTGGAAGAATATCAAAAAAATGTTTAATCCTATGAATAAGGACGGCATTCCAAATGAGGAACAACAACCATTGGAAAACGAGCAACCTATAGCTGAAAACGAGGAGACAACAGAAGCTACAGAGGAGACTACCGAGCAAGAGGGACAAGAAGAAGCAGTAGATGCAGAAACCGCTTTACAGCAAAAGATAGAGACATTAGAGAAACAGAAGGCAGAATTGAATGATAAGTACCTGCGGATGTATGCTGAGTTTCAAAACTATCGTCGTCGTACCTCTAAAGAACGATTAGACCTCATGCAAACTGCAGGTAGAGATATTGTTCAATCGTTGTTGCCTGTCATTGATGATTTTGATAGAGCAAAAAAAGCAGCAGAATCAGATGATAATATCGAGCCATTTAGTGAGGGAGTGATGTTGGTTTATGATAAGTTCAAATCTATCTTAGCACAACGAGGCGTAAAAGAAATGGAAAGTAATGGTCAAGCCTTTGACCCTGAATTACACGAAGCAGTTACCGAAATTCCAATGCCTGAGATGAAAGGTAAGGTGATTGATACCATTGAAAAAGGGTATTATTTAAATAGTAAAATCATTCGCTACGCTAAGGTTGTAGTGGGTAAGTAATAAATTACGAATTAGGAATTACGAATTAGGAGTTACTAATCTACCTATCTGCCGACAGGTTAAAAATTAGGCATCATAACATTCCCTAAATTCGTAAGTCCATTGATTATAATAAAAATGGCGAAGAGAGATTATTATGAAGTGTTGGGCGTTGGTAAGGATGCTGATGCTAAAACCATCAAAAAAGCTTATCGCAAAATTGCGATGAAATACCATCCTGATCGCAATCCAGACAATAAAGAGGCGGAAGAGAAGTTTAAAGAAGCAGCAGAAGCTTATGAGGTATTGAGTGATGATCAGAAAAAAGCTCGTTACGATAGATTTGGTCATGCAGGCATGGGACAAGGTGGAGGTTTCAGAGGTGGTCAAGGCGGTATGACCATGGATGATATTTTCTCTCAGTTCGGTGATATTTTTGGTCAAGGCGGTAGTCCGTTTGAATCCTTTTTTGGAGGAGGAGGAAGAGGTGGTCGTAGTCAGCGTAATAGAGGGCAACGAGGTAGTAACCTTAGAATCAAGGTCAAATTGACGTTAGAAGAAATTGCCAAAGGAGCGACTAAGAAAATTAAGGTTAAGAAATACGTTCTTTGTGATACTTGTGGAGGAAGCGGTGCAAAAAAAGGCTCTGCTAAGAAAACCTGTCATACGTGTAGAGGATCGGGTTATATCCGAAAAGTAAGCAATACCTTCTTAGGACAAATGCAAACCACAGTCACCTGTCCAACTTGTAATGGAAGTGGTGAAATTATTACAGATAAATGTAGTGCATGTAAAGGAGACGGTCGTGTTTATGGATTCGAAACTATCAGCATAGATATTCCAGCAGGGGTGAGTGAAGGGATGCAATTATCTATGAGTGGAAAAGGAAATGTTGGTAAAAACGGAGGGCCAAGTGGAGACTTGTTAATCAACATTGAAGAAATTCCACACGAAAGTCTAACAAGAGATGGCATTAACCTTATGCACGATTTATATTTAAATTTTGCAGATGCTGCTTTGGGTACATCGGTAGAAGTACCGACTTTAGATGGTAAAGTCCGTATCAAAATTCCGGAAGGAACACAATCGGGTAAAATTTTCCGATTAAAAGGAAAAGGGTTACCAGCGGTACAAAGCTATGAAAAAGGAGATCAATTGATTCATGTCAATATATGGACACCGAAAAAGCTAAACGATAAGGATAAGAAGCTACTGGAACAAATGCGTAATATGCCAAGTTTCCAGCCTAGTCCTTCTAAATCGGATAAAGGCTTTTTTGAGAAAATGAGAGATATTTTTAGTTAGTTAGTGATTAGTGGCTAGTGCTTAGTGGTTAGTAATGAAGAACTAGCCACTAAGTACTAGCCACTAACCACCAGTCACCAATCAATGAGAGTTATCTATGTTTTATCATTACTTGCGATTCTAAGTTCTTCTTGTGATACCCGTAATTACATCATTGATGATACTCAAACACTCTCAGATAAAGGTTGGGCTTATGGAGATACCCTAGAATTTAAAGCAAATATTGAAGATACAACGACGCTTTATAATTTAATTTTAACCCTTAATCATAGCACTCAATACGCTCGGCAAAACATTTATACTCAAATTCATACGACCTTTCCTGATGGTCAACGATTTAGCAAACAAGTTGGAATTGATTTAGCGGATAAAACTGGAAAATGGTATGGCGACTGTTCAAGTGAAGCTTGTACCCTAGAAGTACCTATTCAGTCCAATGCTTTCTTTAATCAAGCTGGGAATTATACCTTTACTATTGAGCAATATACTCGAATTGATCCACTTCCTTCTGTTCAAAAAGTGGGATTTAAAATAGAACATACGGGTCAGAAAAAGGGGTAGATATATTATTATTTTACCTCAATGACCTCTCCTTTATTACCTACAAATATAATAACATATGCTTGTAAATTCTCCAATTGCTGTAAATAAGCACTATGCTGTAAGTAAGCTTTAAGTTGGGCAATGGCAGCATTTTTAACAGATGTTGCTTTGGACGTATCTTGCTTTTTCACATATTTAAACTCAACTACGAATTGAAATTTGGGTTCAAAAGGAGGCCGTTTAAGCAGTAGTAAATCTATATACCCTTTTTCGGTTTCGCTTTTTTTGACTTCTAACTCATTTTTGATATGGTAAATATTAGAGATATGGAGCACGGAAGTGAATATTGCTTTAAGATGTTTTTCGTCAAAATTTTGCTTATCTCTTGTAGATAACTCTTGCAATACCTCTTCTGTATATTTAATTAAAGGAGAGATGTTGGCTTTTCTTCCTAATTCAATGATTTTAGACTGTATATCAACTCCTTTTCCAACTAACTTACTTCGCTCCAAGATTATGTTATAGAAGTATTGAAAATATAACTGCTTAATCACATAATTTGGCATCTGAAAAATGATTTTATCAAAATCATTATCCAAAATCGTAACAATCCCTTGATAAAATAACAAACTAATAAAGTCTGACTTATCAAATCGCTTCGCTAAATCATACAATCGTACCAACCCTGATGAGATAGTACCTGTTTTAATCAGTTCATCTAAATATTTTAAATGCTCCTCTTCCTTATTTTTTATCTTAAAAGATTTCCGAATTTTATTGTAATCACTTGCGATATTGGGGTCTAATAAATCTTCTGGATAGTCTTCATTGTACAAAAAGTTATAGGCAAAGTATAAAACCATATTAGAGTTATAAACCCGAGTCTTAGCCTTCATACTAAATTTATATCCATTATACCAATTTCGCAATCGCTCTAGAACTGTACTTAACTTCTCTGTTGGAATCTGAATACCCTTCAAAATATCAACAACTTCGTGTTCTTCAAAACCCAACATGGTATTGAAAGCCGGGGCTAAAGAAATATTCGTGGAAATATTAAAACCACTCGTTAAGCTATCTAAGGTAATTGGCGAAACTCCTGTAACAAATAACCGATCAATCACCGCCCTTTGCGTTCCGACTTTAATAGTCTCATAAAACTTTCTAACAAAGCCATTTCGACCAACGATTCCTAAAAATTCATCAAATCGGAAAGATAAGATTTCATTGGCAAAATGGTCGTACTCATCTATCAGTAGATAAACTTGGTGTGGCGTACGTCGTTCTACTTGATTAATCACATCTTGAAGAATTGCACTTGGGTTATTATACGTTTTTATCCGTTCAATATCTGCTGTATTAAAATATTGTGGATAACGACCAAAAAAATCTTCTGCACCAAATTGAACATTCCTTAAAAATCCTTGATAAGTATGCTCTACAGATGAAGAATCAATTTGCGAAAAATCCAACCGCATAATGAGATATTGATTCGCCATCTTTGTAGGCTGCTGCCCAATATAAAATTGCCCAAACAACGCCTCAAATTCTGCTTTATATTTTATATTGTAATAATAATCCAACATGGACAAAAATAAACTCTTGCCAAACTTGCGAGGACGTAACAAAAAGACATACCGATACCGTTCTTCTAACAGTTCGATATACTTTGTTCTGTCTATATAAATATAGCCTTCCCCCACCAATGTTTTATAATTGCTAATCCCATAAGGGATTCTTGCCTTTTTTGCCATATTGGTTTGATTTTATCCAAATTTACAGCTTTTCTACGAAAATCTTCTGTATTTATTACGTATCATGACTGACTATGAATATCTATTATTCAAAATGGAATGAACCTATATTTTGCAACTATTTTTTAATTAAAAATAAAAGAACCGCTTCAAATTTCTTCAAAGCGGTTCAAAATCTTCAAATCCTGAACGTTAATGATGAACAATCAAGGGTTGCTGGATTTGTAAGTTATCAAAGGTCATGACAACGAGATATTTACCGTTAGGTAAGTTTTGTAAGGCAATTCTATTGTTGGTTATATTTCCTTCTTGAAGTGATTGTCCTTGATAAGTATAGATTTGATAAAATCCATCTTCTTGAGTTGAATTGATTTGAATGTAATCCGTAGCTGGATTGGGGAAAATAGAAATCATTTCATTTTGTTGATGGTTTGATGATATGATGGTGATTATTTCAGAATATTCATATTGACCATCAAAATCAACTTGTTTTAGGCGATAATATATACGCTGTGGGTAGAGACGTTGCAGTGCAACGTCTCTACGGTCGAAATATTCATAATCCGAAACCACAAGCGTTGTTCCATTTCCCTCTATAAAATCAAGGATTTCCCACGTTTCGCCGTCTTCGCTTTTTTCAATAAAAAAGCCATGATTATTTTCTTCGGAAGCCGTTTGCCAAGTGAGGTGATTACCCTCGGGTGTTGCTTGCCCTTTGAAAAAAATCAAGTCCACAGGCAATGGAACACAGCTCGCACAATTTAGGATTACTCCAATAATCGTACTTGAACTCGATCCTGACTTTGTCCAATTCATTGAAGTAGGACTTGTGCTAATAGTTTGAAGGCTTGATGCAAAGCCGTTGCTTCCTGCTAATACCGAATTGATAACATCAGTCTGATTCGCACCTGAAGTCATAGTAACGCTCCCACCTGAATAGAGTAAATCCGTTATCGCATCATCTTCATCGCCAGAGAGACTTAAACTAATAGAACTACTATTACCACTATTTAGTCCTGTTACACCTGTAGGATCAGCTTGATCAATATCCTTGAAAGTTGCCACTCCAAATCGAATATTCTGCCCTGCACTTGTTAGGGTCAATACGACATCGCTCGTAATATCTGCCCCCGTTCCCAATTCTAAATAATAGATACCTAGCCGTACACCGCTTGTACTACTGAACCGTGCTTTGGTAAGATTTTGACCATTGAAGGTAATACTGCTCACAGAACCTCCATTTACATAACCGACATACGCCACTAACAAACGATCTGTCTCGGCATTTGCTGTAAAAGAAGATATGGTCAGGCTAGAAGCTAAAGAACTATTGGCAATGTCTGTATTGCCATAATTGGCAACTTGGGCAATGGCTTGAAAATTTATGATTAATAAAAAAGCGATGATGATATATTTGAAATTTGACATGATTTTTTGATTAACCTCTCCTAGCCCCTCTTAAAAAAGAGGAATAGTTTTTTCCTCCTCTTAGGAGGGGCTAGGGAGGTAAAGAAAATTACTGAATAACGACCAATCGAGCTTGAGTTAATTGTTGGCCGTTTGCTCCTAATAATTGAATTAAATACGTTCCAGCAGAGAGCTGCTCAACAGACAATTGTGGTGTGGTTAATTGCCCTTGCTGTACAATTTGTCCATTAATATTTAAGATTTGATACCTTACATTTTCCCCTTGTAAATTGGAATAATGGATATTGGTAAAAGTTTTAGCTGGATTTGGATAAATCTTGATGGACTCTGATTTTGTGATTACTTTACCTTGAATTTGAGCCAATACAATATTGGAATAGTCAAATTGACCATCAAAATCCACTTGACGTAGGCGGTAGTAATACCAAATATTCGACTTTACTTCATAGTCTTGATAACTATATTCTTGCTCAATAGTCGTTGTGCCATTGCCTTGTACGAAATCTATCATTTCCCAATTGACTCCATTTAAACTTCGTTCTATTTCAAAACCGTCGTTATCAATTTCAGTAACTGTTGCCCAAGTGAGTTCAATATGATTCGTTTTTGGTGTAGCGGTAAAACTTAATAGTTCTACAGGGAGTGGTACTACTACAGCCGAAGAAAAAGGCGAGGTATTTCCACTATCTGCGGTAGCCGTAGCGGTAATTTGGTCATTGTTACTGACATTCGTTCCATCTAAATTAGCGTTAAAAGTAGCCGATCCACTTCCATCTGTCACGATAAATATTTTATCAATAAACCGTTGCCCTTCAAAATTTCCGTCATTGTTCGTCGCACTATTCGTAAAAAACTCAATACGATATTTTGTATTTGGATCACCGTTTAATGTACCCGTCACGTTTAAAGGCGTACGAGAATTAACTGCCGTGATTTGAGGCATAGGCGGTGTGGGTTGTCCATTATTCGGGTCATTGTAATCAATACCGAGTGGTGAATTACTATAAATATGATTACCGAAAATGGAGATTTTATCACTTGGAACTACAAAAACAGAGCCTCCAAAAACTATACTCAAACTAGCAATATTGATACCTCTATCTCTATTGAAAGCAATTGTATTAGCATCTTCAGCATCGTCACCACCAATAAAGACTTTTTCTGTCCCAATGATATCAATTCCCCTTAAAGCATTCCCCAAATCAAGTGTACCTGTAAGATCTGTTCCAATAAAATTACCCGCAATCAATAAACTATCCGAAAGAAAAACGTCATTTACAAAAATACCATTTCCAGTATTACTATGCCCAATGACGTTATCTTGAATAAGCCCTAGGTCAGGCCCTCCTGTTATGATGATGTTATCCTCTTGATTTCCTAAATTATCAAACGAAAAGTTTGTACCGATGTAGTTATTAATGATTTTAAAATCATCTACACCACTAATTTCAATTCCATTTTTAGTGTTGTTAGCAATGATATTTCGATGCGTCAAGTCATCGCCGCCAATTAACAAACCATCTACTGAACTACTCGTCTCAATACCATGTCCTGTATTCCCTAAGTTATTATTGCCGTCTTTATCCGTTCCTATAAAATTACCTCGAATCACGGTGTTATCATCTCGTATATCTATTCCACCACTTCCATTATCAGCAATTACATTACCTAATTGAATAAATGTATTTGTACCATCTTGTATAGAAATACCATATTCATCATTCCCCAACGCATTCAGACCATCCAAACTTACACCGATATAATTTCCTTGAATCAATGTGCTATCAGGGTCAGCATCACTATCGTCTAATAAAATACCATGTCCTGTATTCCCAGAAATCACGTTTCTATCTGCTTCCACCGTTCCAATGATATTATCATCTGCATTTCCTATTTCAATTCCATTATCACCATTTGGTAACTTTATAGTCCCTGTACTATCTAATCCAATAATATTTTGTATCACAATATTCCGAGTAGCATTATTTTGAAACTCTAATCCATCAAAGCGATTACCCGATATAACATTGCCAATGAATTGATTTTTAGAACTATTATCAGTAGCATGTATGCCATCAGAACCATTTTGTAAAGTCGCTCCTCCTGTAATGTCTATACCAATAAAATTATTTTGAACGATATTAGCGTTTCCCTCGTCCAATACAACCCCTGTTCCGCTATTGCCACTTATAATATTTCTATCTAAAAAAGCACTTCCACCCACTGTTGTGCTATCACCTATAAGGACAACACCATCATCTGTATTGGGTAAACTCACTAATCCAGTAATCGTTGTTCCCACTAAATTACCTTTTACTTGATGAGACTTTCCATTACACGCAATACCGTCATCATCATTACCTGATAATAAATTATTAGTTACGGTAAAAAGTCTAGAGGAATCCGAAAGAAAAATACCATCAAAAACATTCCCTAAATCTGCTGTACCATTAATATCTGTTCCTATCTTATTGTTATTGATAGCGATAGTAGATACAGTATCGCCAGCAAAAATACCATTAGCATCATTACCTGATATGAGGTTATTAGAAATCGTGCAGTTATTCGCTTGATTTAAGAAAAGAATACCATTATTGGTGTTGCCTAAATCTATTGTTCCGTTGAAGTCTGTTCCGATTTTATTGCTATCAACTGCAATATTGGATACCGTATTTTGAATTACAATTCCACTATTATTATTACCTGATATTAGATTTTTTGAAATCGTACAATTATTTACGGCATTGACTAAAACAATTCCAAAATCACTATTTCCCAAATCTGCTGTACCTCCAATATTAGTACCTATTTTATTGGTATCAATAGTAACATTAGAAACACCCTCTTGTAGATGAATGCCATCATCATTATTTCCCGAGATTAGATTCGTTGAAATCGTAACATTTGTAATGTTGTCGTTAATCTTAATACCATCACCCGTATTTCCCAAATCTGCTGTACCATTAACATCTGTTCCAATAATATTTCCAAATATGCTAATATTAGTTGTTGCACCATTTAATGAAATACCTACACCCGTATTTCCAGAGATTAGATTGTTGCGAGTCGCATTGGCTAATCCGATATTATTATTAGGACTATCCTCTAAAAAAATTCCATTAGCAGCATTGCCTTTTGCCGTTGTTCCTAGAGAATCTGTACCAATATAATTATTAACCAATTCATTATTTTGAGCATTTGAAAATAAGGTAATGCCCGCTTCTTGATTTCCAGCAATGACGTTGCGACCTCTAAAATGGTCTAGCCCTATTTTACTATTATTGCTTCCTGTAATATTAATTCCTGTTTTAAGATTTCCAATAGTAGTACTTGCATCTATTCCTAATCCAATAAAATTATTAGATACCACATTTTCATCCGAATCAAGTAATCGAACACCATGCGTACTGTTTCCTGAAATTATATTTCGACCAAAATCAATGGTTTGACCAACTTCATTACGCAAGGAATTATCCATAATTAAAACCCCATGATTTCCATTGCTTAATGCAGAAGTTCCTAAAATATCCAATCCAATAATATTATTGATAATAATATTCTCATTTGAACTGTTTTCAATACGCACACCAGAAAAATCATTTCCTGCAATCAAATTAAATCCGTCAAATGTAGCCGTACCAATTTTATTTTGATTGGATTCTTCCAAAATATATATACCTAACTGACCATTACCCAAATCTACACTTCCCGTAATATCTGTACCAATTAGATTATTCTGAACAATATTCTGATCTGATTGAACTGAAATAATAACACCTGAAGAAGTATTAGCTGAAATAATATTCCCTTTTCCAGAAAAAGTATCACCGATTATATTCAAATCACTATTAGTAGAAATAGAAACCCCAAATTGACTATTACCCAATGCACTTGCTCCTGTTGCGTCTAAACCTATGATATTTCCAAAAATCTTATTTTGGTCAGAATTTGAAATGACCAATATCCCACTTTCATCATTACCTGAAATGAGATTTCCTGTAAAAAACATAATACCTCCAACCGTATTATTATTGGATTCATCTAGGATCAATACGCCATCTTTAATATTGCCCAAATCTTTTGTCCCCGTTTGATCTGTGCCGATGTAATTATTTTCAATGGTATTATTAGAAGATTTAAAAAGAACAATACCGTTTTGATTACCCGAAATGATATTGCGTCCATTTCCTGACGCACCAATGATTGCTCCGTTAGCATTCTGAATCTGAATTCCATCTTCTGGGTTTGTTAAAGCTACGCCTCCTGTACTATCTAATCCTACAATATTTTGGTATAATATTGCCCCAACTACATTATCAATAATTAAAATATTTTCCTTTGTATTTCCAGATACTACATTTCCTTCGTCTGCCTTTATCCCCCCAATGAAAATATTATTTCCTTTCTCTACATAAATTCCATGTTCTCCATTGCCTAATACTGTTGTTCCAGAAGCATCAACCCCTATGAAATTATTTTTGATAAACTGCTTTTCAGTATTCTCTAAATAAATACCTGAACCTGTATTTCCTGCTATTACATTTCGTCCAAAATGTGTATCTGCTCCAATAAACGTACTATCCGCTCCAAGTTCATTTATTTTGATACCATGCCCACCGTTAGCAATTGCATGGATGCCTGTAATATCTGTACCAATATAGTTTCCAAAAATCTTTGTCTTGATAGAAGTACCATCTATGGAGATACCAGAACTCAAATTCCCTGCTATTATATTTCGTCCGTTTGCCGTTGTGCTATCACCAATGGTTATTCTTGAAGCATCATCCATAGATATACCAAAGTTATTTCCTTTTGCCTGTGACCCTGTTATATCTGTTCCTATAAAATTTCCAAGAATCTTTATATCATCGCTATCTTGTGTAATGGAAATGCCAATATTTCGATTGCCCGAAATTAAATTTCTATCGCTATTATTTAAACCACCTATTGTTCCATCACTACTCATGTTTGATATTTGTATGCCTGTTCCATTATCTATAATCGTCGTACCGTTTAAGTCCAAGCCAATCGTACAGCCTTTAATCGTAAAGTTATCCGTATCGGTAATCTCAATACCTACGGTAGCATTGGTGATTAAGCAGTTTTGAATCGTAATAGTACCTGAACCATTTACATCAATTCCCCTAAGCGGTGTTCCTGTACCGGTCAATCCTGTAGCATCTGCTCCTATAAAGCAATCTTTAATCAGAACATTGGTTGAATTATCAACCGAAATTGCCCCTTGTGTAACATTGGAAAAATTGATACTTCGGATTTCACAATTATTGGTATTTAAAATTCTAAAGAGTAAAAAACTCCCTGCTGCCCCTGAGTCATCAATAGTAATAACAGGCGTACTTGAAAATCCCGTTTGTGATGTACCATCAATCAAAAGCGGTTCTGTAATAGATGGTATTGTAGTCGTAAGGATAATGGTTTTTACCGTAGTTCCTCCTGTAGCGATATTGAATTGTATTATATCAACCTCGCCAGGATTACCATTGGCATTCGCGTCTGTGATAGCTTGATTGAGTGTGCCAGGACCATTGTTAGCGGTACTTGTAACCGTAAATGTAGCGGCTTGTCCGACTGACCAAAAGAGTAGGCATAATAATAGCAGCCCGTACTGTTGTTGTTTTCTTGTTTTTAAAATTTGTTGTAACATGACCTTGATTTTGGTGACGATTAAACCTCCGATGTTTTGGAAACATCGGAGGTTTGAGTTCCCAAAACAGTTCTCTTTTTAGAAGTCACTTTTTTAATAGATTGAAAATTGGTAGAAGTAGATTACCTAACTTCTTTGCAGACAAAAGTGCAGCGAAATCAAGGGTAATTGTTATAACAAAATGGACAGGTTGAAACACATTTTATGAAAATTAAAATAGGAGAATTTTGTACTAAAATCCTACAAATTTGTGTTCTAATGATTTGAACAACACTTTTTGGACATATTAGAACACTTTTTGGTTTTTATATTGATAATAAAGGATTTATATATTTAAATTGTCGTTTAATCTAGTGTTTATATATTTTAAAAGTATGACCAATTGACAAATAAAATGAAAGGACAACTCACTATACTGTTATTATTATTTCATTTTTCTGCAATTAGTCAAGTTCTTGACTTGGCAGGTAAATGGCAACCTATCTTTGAAGCAGAAAATATACCTCAAAAACTACAAACTACATTTTTTGAAGCTCCTACAGATACTGCTCAAATTAAGGCTTTGGAAGCTATTGGGGATTATTTATTTTTTGATAAAAGTCCTAAGCGATCTTTGCAATTTTATGAAGGTTCTTTAGCATTAGCGAAACAATATAAACTTAAACGACGAGAAGGCTTAAGCCTCTTTTTTATATCAGATGTTTATAACAAGCTAGGAGAATTAAAAAAATCCATAGCAATCACTAATGAGTCTATTGCTGTATTTAAATCCATAGACGACCATGATGGATTGGCGAGAATCTATCGACATCGAGCAATTTTAACCAATGGCCCAAAAGAAGCATTGGAATGGTTAGACAAGGCATTACTAGAAGCTAAAAAAACAGGAAGTCAAGCATTGGAGCGAACGGTATTAAAAAGGGTCGCAAATATGTATCAATACATGGATGATTATGAAAAGTCTAGTGAAATTTATTTTCAAATCTTACAATCTGCTCAAGAAGATAGAGATACCGCTTCAGCAGGATGGATATGTCGAAAAATAGGTAGTATATTCGCCGTGCAAAGTAAGTTTCAAAAAGCAGAAGAATATTACAATAAAGCAGCTGCTTATTTTGAAGTTAAAGGAAATGAACGGGATAAAGCCTTTCTTAATCAACAAAGAGGAGAGTTATATTTTGAATTAGAAGATTATGAGCAATCTGCTGCATTATTACAGAAAGCGTTAACCTTTTGGTATCAATTTAAAGAACCACAAGGCATCTATGATATTTTACGAACACTAAGTCTAACCTTAACTTTTCAGAGTGAATATCAAAGTGCCATTGATACAATTCAAAAAGTTTTTGCAATAGAAGAGGAAGGGAAAGTCAAAAAACATAATCGCTCCTACCTTTATTTACTATTGGGAAAGTCTTACATTGGCTTAAATCAATGTGATAAAGGGTTGTCTTACTTACAGTTATCACAAGATTCAATACATAATAGTGTTTCCAGTCCTTATGAAAATACAAACTTTTATAATACCTATTATAGTGACTTAATTGCGTCTTACAATCAGTGCGATCAACCTATAAAAGCCAACCAAGTCTATCAAAAATGGATGGTTTTAAAAGATACTATGATAGTAAAAAGTAATCAAAAACGCATAGATGAACTCGAAGCTACCTATAAAACTAAAGCTCAAAAAGTACAATTAGAAGCACAAGAGGATAAGCTTCAACAACAACGATGGTTAAATATCC
>CAYLSF010000066.1:0-14109 GCA_964385675.1 uncultured Saprospiraceae bacterium | reverse complement strand
ATTCACTCGAATACCTTCGCCAAATTTTTGAGCCATTTCAACTGCCATCCATTTGGTGAAATTATCAATAGCTGCTTTTGAAGCAGAATATCCGACCACTCTAGTGATGGCTTGTTGTGCTGCCATAGAGGAGATATTGATAATACAGCCTTTTTGTTGAGTTGCCATGACTTGCCCAAAAACATTGGTGGGTAACACCGTTCCTTTTAGATTTAAAGCAGTGACTTTATCAAAATCAGCAATAGACAAGTCAAATATCGTTTGGTCAGGTGTAATCGTTGCCCCTTTCATATTCCCCCCTGCGGCATTGATTAAAATATCAATCCGTTGCCATTTTTTCAATATTGTAGCTTTTGCCGCATTGAGTTGAGCTTCATCCAAAACATCAGCGACTAATGCAATCGCCTCTCCGCCTGCAGCTTGAATGGCTTTGACTTGTGCATTAACTCTTGCTGCTGTTCGACTTAAAATTCCCACTTTTGCCCCTGCTTTTGCTAATCCCATAGACATGGCACTGCCTAATGCGCCTGCACCTCCTGTAACTATGGCTACTTTTCCTTTTAGGTTAAACATATTTTGATTTCAGACCTAACTACTGTTAGGCAAGTTTTCGAATACCAAAATCTAATATAAAAGGAAAAATGAATTTTAGGAAATGAGCGTTTCCTTTTACTAATAGTTCGGTAATAATTTACAATAAATTCATTATCAAAGTCTTATAAAGCCACGAATTATACAAATTTCACGAATTATACTTGTGTAAAGTACTGATTAATAATTGATTAGTGAAATTTGTGTTAATTAGTGGCAAAAAAATACCGTACTATTATTTACAAAAGATACTTAAAATTAAAAGATTTATGCTGCTTTGAACATTCTGATAACTAGCAACCAAGATTTAAAACTAAAATAGTCAGTCTCTATCTGTAGAGACTGACTATGAATTCCTCAAATAATTGAGCGAAAATCTTGATGCGTTAATTACAAGATGTAAAAAACTACTACTTCTATATTACTGTACATTGACAAATTAAGACCTACTTTAAAAATTGTTGCGTTACAATTACACCATTGTCTTTTTGAATATGGAGGATATATTGCCCCGCTATTAAATCGCTCGTATTAATAGCAAATTGCTCACTGTTTACTATAAACTGCATCACAGCCTGTCCTAAAACATTGTAAATGGTTGCTTGTCCTTGACCACTGACGATATTGAGTTCTTCTTTTACAGGATTTGGAAAGATTTTTAAATCGTATTTTTCTGACGCTATTTCATTATTCACATTAACCATTTCAGAATACTCAAACTGTCCATCAAAGTCGATTTGCTTTAGGCGATAGTAGTTGATACCTTTTATTGGATTTTCATCGGTATAAGTATAGTTTTGAGTTTCTAGGGTTGTACCATTGCCTTGTATGAAGTCTAAGGTTTCCCAGTTTTCACCATCAAGACTATGTTCTATATAAAAACCCTTGTTATTTTCTTCAGATGTCGTCTGCCATTTCAATAGGTTAGTTTGGTTTTCTTGTACTTCGGCAGTGAATGTCCTTAATTCAACAGGTAATGGAGTTGTATTTTGATAGTATTTGATAACATCGTTATAGCCATCAATAATAAAAACATCAAAATCACCATCATTATCTATATCTACAAAAGCAGGGGCCGCTTGATAATAAGTCCCTAAATTGATGCTACTGAAAGGGTTATTTCCTCCTGTTTGCTCTACAAATATTGGATTTACATTAGTACCTGTATTTTTATAAAATTTAATGTCTCCATTTGGATTTTCTGATCCTATTAAAACATCAAAATCACCATCTCTATCAATATCTCCGAAAGAAGGTGTTGCATCTCCATTACCACCTAAATTAACGCTATTTAAGGGATTATTTCCTCCTGTTTGTTTTGTAAAAGTAGGACTTACATTAGTACCTGTGTTTTTATAATAGTCAATTACACCATAATCTGTTCCTAACAAAGCATCAAAATCACCATCATTATCTATATCTACAAAAGAAGGAATGGCTTCTGCATAACCAGATACGGTAACACCGTCAAGAGGATTATTGCTTCCCGTTTGTTCTGTAAAAGTAGGGCTTACATTTGTGCCTGTATTTTTATAATATTTTATCTCTCCAAAACCATCTCCTATAAAAGCATCAAAATCATCATCATTATCTATATCTACTAAAAAAACAGAAGATTGAAATCCTATATCAACTCCATTGAAGGGATTATTTCCTCCTGTCTGTTCTACAAAAGTAGGGCTTACATTTGTACCTGTATTTTTATAGTATTTAACGGTTCCGTCATGGCTTCCTGAAAAAGCGTCAAAGTCACCATCATTATCTATATCTACAAAAGCTAATGCTTCACCACCTATACTAATTCCATCAAAAGGATTATTTGCCCCTGTTAGCTCCATAAACGTTTGTCCTTGTACAGAAGTTGATAAGGCAAGGGATAGTGCTAATGCTCCTGCTGTTCCTCTTATCACGACTCCTGCTTGTTGTAAACGTTGAGCATATCGGCGAAGCGTTTTTAAGAGTTGGTGTTGCTTTTTCTGATGGAGTAAGTTAAAGCTGCCATCAGCTATTTTTTGCTGAATCCGTTGTTGAAATTTTTGAAATTTCTCCCAAATTAATCTATTCCGTTGTGATAGATTTCTGTTGTAATACTGTTTCATGTTGTTTTTAATTAACTTAATAGCCTATGATTATTTATCGTAGTTGACTACTTTACCTAATCATCACTTATAAGCTATTGTGATAAAAAATAAAATTGATTTATTTTGATTTGTGGTTATTGGTTACTCCGTTAAATAGTCGGACAATCTTGAATGATTTAAAATCAATTAGTTAATCAGAATTTAAGTACCGAACCAATAAATCCGTCATTACTTAAGACCAGAAAGTATGATTGGGAATGACCAAACTTTGCTCATGTGTATTTCCATAGGTATTGATAATATTTGGTCGTATCATATTCGGTAAGATTTGTATATCATACAGTTCATCTACACTTGCTCGAAAGGTTAGCTTTCCGACTTTTGCTCCTGTGGGCAAATGAATAATGGTAATAGCGGCTTCATTAGCACTTTCTGCTATTTCTAAATGTCGGAAAGTGGAAGAATTTTTGCGAAGTTTGGATGTGCCTACAAAAACATAGTCGCCATATTTTGCCATACCTCTAACAAAACCAGGTATATGAGTTACGGTTTCATATTTTCCATTTTGAGGATCAAGACACACCAAGCGTTGTCCAGCAGAGAGTAAAAGATATAGCTTATCATCCCAGATACGGGGGGTGTGTGGCATCGCTAAACCGTTTGCAATTACTTCATTGCTCTCTACATCCATCAATATCCCTCCTTTTACAATATTCTCTCTCCAACCGCTCGGCTTGTCAGATTTTCCTAAAGCTGATATATAACGAGGACGACCATTTTCCATCGCTAACCCATTTAAATGACATCTATCTTCTGATGCTAAGTTTGTAATAAAGTGTGGTTTCCATTGAGGGGTAAAGCTGTACACTTCATCAATCGAACACAAACAAGAAAATGAGGTATTGACTGCCCAAAGTTTATCCGCTCCAAAATGTAGGTCATGAATATCGACCATCCCTGTATAATAAGTCAAACGAGGCGTATACAAGGCATCATAAGTGTTAGGCTTTTTAGGATAGCTAGCAGCGAGTTGTGGTGAATTTTTTAAAACTATAACTTCACTCTTAGTCGCAATCGCCATTTTGTCTTCTTCAATCGCAATACCCATAGCTTTATAAAAAGTTCTAGGTAGCAATACTAGCTCTTCTTCATTTTTTGGTGAGATAAAGAGTACTTTACCTGCTTGAAAAGTACTAATCGCAATGGTACAATTTAATTGCATTAATAATTCTGGGAGATTCGGAGAATACACACAGCTGAATGGAGCAGTCGGTGGATTTATTCTTGTAGCATTCATTTTAATTGATTTTAAAGTCTTGTTAAATAATTAAGTAATCACATAATTTTAAGTGACTTGAAAATTTTCTAACCACTCATACTTCTAGTGGAGAAACCCCAAATCGCTCTTTAAACTTTTGAGCAAAATAATTCGGGTCTTTAAAGCCAATAGCATTTGCTGTGGCTATTAAAGTTTTGTATTCGCCATGTTGTAAATACAGCATCGCTTTTTGCAACCGAATTTCATTGAGATAATTATTCGGTGTTGTGTTTGTGATTTCCTTTACTTTCCGATAAAATTGTCGTTGACTCAATCCCATCTGTTCTGCTAAGTAGGTAGAAGAAAGATGAACATCACTGAGGTGCATAAGAATGGTATCATTCAGTGTAGATAGCCATTTTTCATTTTGTTTGTCTTTGAGCATTGTCTTGCATTTTAGTAAATCCGCAAATGCGATAAATACACTACAATGATAGGCTAGCCCAAAGCAGAAAATCTTGCCATTTTAACCGAATATCTTGCCATAAGGGTGGAAAATTTGGACAGGAAGGGGGAAAATCTTGCCATTGGCAATTTTTTCGACCGTTTTCTTAGGTAAAAATTAGGTATTAGGAAGATATTGTATAGTCTGTAAGCTAACGTTACAAAAGTTAATCATCAAAGTGATGCTTCGGTAAATTCAGAGGAAAGTAGTCAACAGGTGAGTAAAAGGTTCAGCTTACTACCTCAAAAGTTATAATTTCGGTAATTTATAGGTAACTCACCTGATGACAAATGATTTTCGTCATCAAGAATACCCTTTTCTGATTTCTGATGCTTGTGCTCAAATTAACTAAGGAATTCCAAATTGCCATAGAAAAGATGGATACCAAAAATTGTAAGATATTGCATTCTGACCAGTCACCAATCACCAAAACTAAAGATACTCCGAAGGTAATCGCCCGAAGGCTTTTTTAAACTGAGCAGAGAAATATTTGACATCTCTAAAACCCACAGCAAAAGAAACTTCTCTAACGGAAGGATAAGCCCCTTCTTCTAATAGTGTTCTGGCTTTCGTAAGTCGAAGCGTTTTAATGTATTGATTAGGGGTTTGCCCGATGTACGTTTTTAATCGACGGTGCATCTGTCTTCTACTTATTTGGAGTTCTTCGGCAATATCGTCTATTGAGAAATCTATTTTATCTAAACGTTCCAATACTGCAGTTTCTAATTTATTCAACCATTCTTTATCTATCACTTCAGTATTTTCAGTAGCGGTTTCGGTAGGTGTATGTATCTTCTCTGATTGACGAACTTCCGCATTTTTAAGTAAGTTCTCTATTCTGGTTAGTAGTTCTTCTTGTACAAATGGTTTGGTCAAGTAGTCATCTACGCCAATCCGTAGTGCTTTTAGTTTATCTTTAAGCTCCGCTCTAGCTGTAAGCATAATCATAGGAATGGATTGATAGAATTGAGATGATTTTAATCGTTCTAGTAGCTGAAATCCATCCATAATCGGCATCATAACATCAGAGATAATCAAAGCTGGTTTTGTATTATTTTCTAGCCATTCTAAGGCTTTTTGACCATTTTCTGCTGTAGCAATATTATAGTGACTTAAAATAGTAGTTAGATATATTCGTAAACTAGGATTATCTTCTACTATTAGAAGCGTAGTCGTTTCTTTTTCATCTTGTACTACGGTTGGTACTACAGGCAAATTGTTTTGTTCTACTTTATCTAATGATTGCCATTCTTGATAGGCTTCATCCGATAAAGCCCCTAATACTTCTTCTTTTGGAAATTCAAATATAAAGGTGCTACCTTCGGTTAAACTACTTTTAACCAATAATTTCCCCTTATGTAGTTTAGCAAACTCTTGACACAAGGCTAAACCAATTCCTGTTCCGCCTTCTGCTACGGCATCAGGTCGTTGGGTTTGATAAAATCGATCAAAAATATGCGGTAAGTCTTCTGGATGAATCCCTCTACCTGTGTCAGCAATAGATAGACGAATAGTATGTGCTAAGTCTTCGACTTGTACCTTTACTTGTCCACCATTTGGTGTAAATTTAAATGCATTGGATAGTAGGTTATTTAAAATAGTTTCATACTTATGAGTATCTAACTGAATATTTAATTCTTTTTCGGCTTTGTAATAAAATTGGAATTGAATCGCTTGCGTTTCTGCATAAGATTCAAAAGAAGCGACTAATCTCTTGGTAAGCGGATATAATAGAGTTGGTTTCGTTTCCAATTGAATTTTATCAGATTCCAGTTTACTCAAATCCAATATTTCACTCACCAGTTTAAGAAGTTTTTTACCATTCTGTTGTGCCAAACTTAAAAAAGTATAATTCCGATTATCTAGTTGATGGCTTTTGAGGACAGAGTCTATCGGAGCAAGCATAAGTGTTAATGGTGTCCGCAATTCATGAGAAACATTCGCAAAAAATCGAGATTTTACAGCATCTAAATCTCTTAAAGTAGCAGCTTGCTGTTCCAATTGTTGATTTTGGTTTTCAATAAGTTGTTTGTCTTCTTGAATTTGACTAGTTCTTAACTGAACTTGTTGTTCCAGTTCTGATTGACGACGTAGTAATTGAGCTGTTCGCCATTTAAGGAAGGTATATATGCCAAAAGCAAGGCATCCTATTATTGATATTATAAACCACCATCGAAGATGTAGCGGTCGAAGAACCTCAATAGGAATTTTAATTTGTTGTGTTGAAAAACGTCCATCCGCTCCTTGTCCTTGAATAAGTAAGGTATAGTTACCATACGGCAATCCTCCTACTTTAAATCGATTATCCAATGTCGTTTCCCAATTGGTATGAAATCCATCTATTTTCCAACGATACCTCAATTGATTGGCATTCGCATAGTCTAATAAGGCGACGCTGATGTCAAAAAATCGCTCTCCAGGGGCTAGTATAATGATAGGGTTTGTCCGTAATTCATCCGTCTTATCTTGTAATGCCTGTGCATTTTTATCAAATTTCTGAAAATTAGTGATAATCAATGGCATATCATACGATTCTTCCCCTCCTGTTAATTGATTTGGGTGAAAAGCAGTTACCCCATTTAAGCTTCCAAAATATAGCTTTCCATCTTTCCCTTGAAAATGGGAAATTGTATTAAACTCATGGTGTGTTGTTCCATCTTGAGGTAGGTAAGCACGGTTTTTAGCTGTTTTTTTATCAAATCGGATAATGCCCTTATCACTACTTATCCAAAGTTGTTGATTGTTATCTTCATACACAGAATAGAGATTGTTATTGGATAAACCATCTGCTATGGTAAATTGTCGCATATTTACAATCCTCTTTTGAGCAGCATCTAGTTCCAAAGCTAATAACCCCATACCATAAGTCGCCAACCATACAACCCCCTCTTTATCAACATGAATATGGCGAATATCATCTGTAGGAATAGGAGCATTAGCTTTATCATTTGCACCAAACCAACTGATAACACCTTTCTCTGTATCTAGCAAATACAATCCCTTATTAGTCGCAACATAAAAAATGTCATTAGCATCTTTTACAATAGCTTTCACCCAACTCGTTTGTAATACCTCAAAAGCTTTATCCGGTGCAAAAGGAACACATAAATTAACTGTGGTATCTAAATAATATAGCCCACCTTCTTCTGTTCCTACCCAGATTTTACCACTCTTATCTTCATTAATTGCCCAAATTCGTTCTGCTTCTGGTTTATCCAAAAAATTCCAATATTGAAATTTTTCTGAATTTGGTGGCTGCTTAATCAAGGCAAAGTCTCCAAACCATCGATTTCCTTTTTGATCTAAGTAAATCGCATGAGGATGATATAAAAGCAGGCTTTTATTATCCTGAAAAGGAATGTAGGGGAGTTTAGTTTGATTCTTACCATCTAATTCAATCGCTCCAAAATAGGTATTTAGCAATAGATCTCCTTCTTCCTCCCAAATGCCTCTACAACTATAAAAAGCAGTTGGATCATTTTGCTCAGGGTTCAGATAAAGATGTCGCTCAAAAGGATTTTGATGAAAATTGATAATAGAAAACCCATTAAATGAACCTATCCAAATTCGTCCTTCTTTATCAAAATGAATTTTACGAATATCGGAATGAGCCAATTCGTTATGGTGTGTTCCAAAATCATATATTATTCCTTTTTTTGTATCAAATACAAAAAGATCAGGCGACGATTTAAACCAGAAAAAGTCTTTACTCAGTTGGTAAAACACTTGACGTGACCAATCATTCGTTTTTAATAAATCATCAGAAATCGGAATATTAATTTTGTGAAATTCATTATTGGTATCAAGATAATAAATGGAAAAAGTTTGATAGGTTACTTGTTCACTATCGGTATATTCTATAAAATAAAGATTTCCCTTTTCATCCGTATGAAAGTCTTCTATATGAATATTATCGGAATTGATAAAAGGTATTTTTCGTAAAATATTCCCTAAAGTGTCTAGCTCAATAAGGTCATTATTTTCACTTTTTGCCCAAAGGGTATGATTAGTAGAATAATGCTCCAGTTTTAGCTCATTAATATTATCTACTTTAAAATGTTGAAACCCCGAACTAGGGCGATATTTTATCAAATATCCCTCTGCTCCAAAATATAAACTTTTACTTGACGTACTGATGTAGCCACACCAATCTTTAAAAGAGTGATTTTTATCTAATGGAAACTTAATTGGTACAACTACCTCTTCGTAAGGATTAAAAACAGTAACGTTTACAGCATCTCTATCATAATACCAATTTTGAGTATGAAACAACCAAAAATTACCCGCTGCATCTTCTACTATATGATTGATTTCATTCGTACTTAATCCATTTTTCTCCTTGGTAAACCATTTAAAATCATGCCCATCAAAGCGGTTAAGTCCGTATTGTGTACCTACCCACATAAAGCCACGCTTATCTTCATGAAAAGCATAAACATTTCTGTGTGATAGTCCTTCATTTACACTAAACCGTTGAATATGAGCAAGGTAGTCTTTTTGCCCCGATAGTATATTAAATGAAATCAACAAAATAGCAACAATGTGCAGTAATCTTATTTGTCTCAATTGCTAGTGTATGAGTTGAATTTATTTTAATTTATTGATGCTGATTGTAAATACTAGTAGTATAATTTAATGCTAGTCAAATGTAATAAATTTATTGAATATATAACTGTTGACTCAATACTAGAGAGGCGGTATTTAGAAATAATGTTATGGAAGCAATCAAAGACGGGTTAAGAAATAATCATTATCTACATGTTTACTAAATCATTTAGTTTAATTGAATCCACTAATGCAACGCTGCTCGAATTTCTAAATTATCAATCACGATAGCTTCTTTTTCAATAAAATATTCGAGTCGCTCATAGACCTTATTTTTTGGAAAATAGTTTAAGGCCATTTTCACAAAAATATGCCCGTGCTTAGCTTCAGATGTCCAAAGCCGTTTATAAAACTTAGCTAATTCTAGATCGGTCTGAGCTTCTGCTACTAAGCGAAAACGCTCTGCTCCTCTCGTTTCTAGCACCGAGGCTAAAAGTAATCTATCCAAAAATCGCTCTTTAATACCACTATGCAGATATTTCATTAAACCCTTTACATAGGGATCTTCTTTTGTATTTGTAAGTTGTAAGCCTCGTTGTTCCATTATTTTATAAACCGACTGAAAATGCTCCAATTCTTCTACCGCTGTTTCTATCAATTCTGGAATTATCTCTACCCTATCTGGATATTTCGCTACAAAACTCATTGCCATTGAGGAGGCTTTTCGCTCACAGTTCGCATGATCTTGTAAGAATGAATCAAAATCTCCCATGACGGCTTCCAACCATTCTCGTTTACTCGGCACGGCTATATCTAAGTTTAATTTCATAGTTGTTCAATTTCTAATGACTTGTCTAAATCAGAATCTCCAAATTTAAAAACTTTTCAAGGACAAATTATAATTCATTACTATTTCTTGTTCGATGTCCTATTCAACACAATTTTTAAAGCAACTAAGCTATTTAAATTTTCGTTCTTATATTGGAACTCACCTAATTAGTTACATATTAAAAATAGAATCCATCATTTAATTTTAAACGCTTTTTTGTAATTTGGATATTAAAATTTAATTGAAGGAAGCGACATTTACCAATAGTTACCTCGTATAGAGTGTAACCATACAATTTTGTTTATTTTTCAAAGTTAAAAACCAAACCTTAATCACCATATATCAGTTGTTTAAAAATAAAAGGCCTCCATATTTGGTCACAAAAATCGAAACCTGCTCGTTCACAGGTAGGGTCGAACACAAAATCTTAGAAACTATGAAGCAAACGAAGGTTTTTAGATACATTTCTTTTAGGTTCATTGTCTTATTATTAAGCATTAGTCTTTTTAGTGTAGTTGAACTTTCGGCAACACACAATAGAGCAGGAGAAATAACATTTGAACAAATTGGCCCTTTGAAATATCGAGTAACGGTAACGACTTACACCAAAACAAGTAGTGTACCTGCCGATAGAGATAGTTTAGAGGTTTTTTGGGGAGATGGCACAAGTGAATTCGTAGTTAGAAGCAATGGAAATGGAAATGGTCAACCTTTAGCTAATGATATAAAATTTAACCAGTATATAGCGGAACATGATTATCCTGGTAGAGGAACTTACACAATTTCTATGACGGATCCCAATCGAAATGGAGGAATTTTAAATGTGAATGCTCCTAACTCAGATCAAGTTCCTTTTTACATAGATACAGAGTTTACTATACTTGATCCAAACTTTCAAGGAACAAACAACTCTCCACAATTACTCGCCCCACCAATAGATATTGGTTTTGTCAATCAACCCTTCCTTCACAATCCAAATGCTTTTGATATTGAAGGAGATAGTTTAGCTTATGAGTTAATTGTACCTTCTCAGGCTCCTGGTACGCCTGTTACCAATTATGTTTTTCCAGAAAATATTGGTACACCGTTTCATTTTCATACTCTAGATGAAGTGACGGGTGATTTCGCTTGGTTTGAACCTCGTGTAGCGGGAGAGTATAACATTGCTATTTTAATTAAAGAATATAGAGGTGGAACGCTAATCTCACAAACCGTACGAGACATGCAAATCACCATTGAACCACAACAAAATCGTCCACCAATTATTTCACCGATTGAAGATATTTGCGTCGTAGCAGGGGATACCGTTGACTTTCAAGTCATTGCAGATGATCTAGATATGGGTCAAGAAGTAATATTGAGTGTAACTGGAGGACCACTTGCGATAACTACAAGTCCAGCTATATTCACAGCACCTGCTAATTATAATCCACCATTAGTGTTTGGTAATTTCTTTTGGGCTACCACCTGTGATCACATTAGAAGTCAATTCTATCAAGTCGTATTTAAAGCAGAAGATAACTTTTTTGGTACGCAAGGGGCTTCTACGCTCAAGACCGTTCGGATTCGAGTAGTTGCACCGCCACCACAAGATCCTCAAGCTACCGCCTTTTCAGGTGAAGTAGATGTAAGTTGGGAAAATCCTTATGATTGTGAAAGCACACCAAACTTCTTAGGCTTTTCAGTATGGCGAAGAGAAGGTAGCAATCCTTTTACACCTGATACTTGTGAAACAGGATTGGCAGGGCGAGGTTATACAAAATTGGTGGATAGATATACAGGTACAGATCCCGGCGGTTCGGGACGTTATTTTTATAAAGATACCAATGTAGAGCGAGCTAAATTTTATTGCTACAGAATCTTAGCTGAATTTGCGGTACTCAATCCTGCTAACCTACCAATTAACTTTGTAGAGTCACTTCCTTCTGATGAGGTTTGTGTTCAACTCAATCGGGATGTTCCATTAGTAACGCACGTAAGCGTAGAAAGTACAAGTACAACCAACGGTGAAGTTTATGTAGAATGGTCGAAACCCATAGCAGAAGATTTGGATACCATTCAAAATCCAGGTCCTTACACCTACATATTGTACCGTTCTCCAGATTTTACAGGAGGGAACTTTACTCAAGTAACTAGTTTTACGAGTCCAACTTTCGGAGGATTAAATGATACCATGTACACGGATACTGGATTGAATACACAAGATAATCCTTATAGCTATCAAGTTGAATTATTGGTAAATGGTGGTACATCCATTGGATTTTCTAACACTTCTTCTTCTATCTTTTTATCGATTGCTTCTTCTGATAGAATCAATGCCTTAACATGGCAAGAAGAAGTAACGTGGGAAAATTTAACTTATACAGTTTATCGCTTCAATACTATAACGAATCAATTTGATTCCATCGCAATTACCACAGAACCACAATATGATGATACAGATGTGGAAAACAATCAGGAGTATTGTTATGAAATCAGAAGTACAGGTACTTATAATATCCCAGGTATTGTAGATCCTTTAATTAACTTCTCACAAGAAGCTTGTGGTACACCTATTGATACGGTGCCGCCTTGTCCACCTGTATTAACGGTAACAAATGACTGTGATGATGAAAATCCTGTGGATGTTACGGTTCAAAATAATTTATCTTGGACAAATCCAAATATATCTTGTCCATTGACCTCTGACACAGAAGAGTATAATATTTATTATGCACCGAGTCCAGATGCTCCATTTACATTGATTGAAAATATTCAAGGTGAATTTAATACCGATTATGTTCATCAATTACTAGAAACCGTAGCCGGTTGCTATTATGTGACAGCAATAGACTCTTTGGGCAATGAAAGTTTGCCAAGCAATATTGTATGTAAAGAAAACTGTCCGAACTATCGTTTACCGAATGTTTTCACACCCAATAATGATGGTACAAATGATGTGTATTTACCATTCCCTTATCGTTTTATTGATAGAATAGAAATGAAAATATTCAATCGTTGGGGAACATTGGTACATCAATCTACAGATCCTGATATTAACTGGGAAGGAAACAACTTAAATGGTGAACCACTCGCTGAAGGGGTATATTTCTATGTCTGTAAAGTCTATGAATTAACAAATAATACGACTGTATCAGAACCTATTCAATTGGAAGGATATATTCAGTTAATTAGAGGAGAATAGAAGGTGTTGTTGTGTTGTTGTGTTGTTGTGTTGTTGTAAATTTCGGAAACTTCCGAATGACAACACAACAACACGACAATAATTAAAAGAATCCCGATACACGTTCAAAAACCCAAAACATAGCTACTATTCCCATTGCGTAAGGAAGAATTTTAGTTGTCCATTTAGGATAAGCAATTGAAAATTTCCGGAACATCCACATAAATCCAATAGCCGCTAGAATAAATATAATTTGCCCAATCTCAACTCCTACATTAAAAGAAAATAGTGCTAAAGGAATATCCTTTTGAGGAAAGCCAATTTCTTGCAATACACCTGCAAATCCAAAACCATGTAACAATCCAAAGATAAAAGCAACTAACCATGGGTATTGAGCCGTTACACTTCTCTTTCCTTCTAGTGTTTTCAAATATTCATTGGCTAAAAAAACAATACTCAAAGCGATGACCGCTTCTACAGGTGCTTGTGGTACGCTTACTAGCCCTAAAGCAGACAAACCTAAAGTGATACTATGAGCAACAGTAAATGCAGTAGCTGTTTTAATTAAGTTCCAGAATCCTGTAATGAGTAGTAGAAGACCTAATATGAATAAAAGATGATCAATTCCAATCAAAATATGTTCTACGCCTAGTTCCGTATATAATTTAAAAACTTCCCACCGACTTGGCTCTATTGGTATAACAGTACTTGCTTTATCGGGCTGCAATAAAATAGAGTAAGAAGTTTCGTCTAATAGTCGGATTTGTACCAATACATCTATTAATGTATTGGCGAGTCCATCAATTGAAATGGTTTGGCCGTGTAGAGGTGTTTCAGATTTCCCCGAATAAGTGACAATAAAAGACGAGCCATTATTCTGCTCATTTAAAATAAATACTTTCAAATCAGGAGGAAAAACGGGTTGTATTTTAGGAACAAGTGTCCCTTTAGAAGGAACTTTCCATATAATATGATAATTATCAGCAGATTGCTGTTGAATCTCCAAATACCCAGGACGAATTTCGTGTGCAGATAATTCTAGAGAGCTGAAGAATAACCCTAAAAAAACTAATATTTTCAATCCTAATATCTGGTAATGACTCATAGTAGCAATAATAAATATTTTTTTTGACATTT
>CAYLSF010000065.1:0-14399 GCA_964385675.1 uncultured Saprospiraceae bacterium | reverse complement strand
CTTAATTGATTAACTAACAACTATAAATTTTAAAATAGAGATGCTATGACTTTTCATCTATTAAAAGGTCATAGCAAATTCATGCCAATTCTGTGAATTGGTTAGGTATTGTATTGGTAATCGTGTGATGGGTGTGAATTAGGATACGAAATGACTTTTATTAAGTTCGCCCTAAATGTTGATTTAACTTTTGTGTAAATTCCTTTTCAGGAATTAAAACTAAAATCTTATCCGTATTTTCGATTTCATAATAAGTTGGAGATTTCCAACCTCTCTTTAAGTTTTGTTGTCGCTGTATGGCAAGGATGTTAAAATTCTTTAAGTCTTTAATGATGACTTTGGGCAAATCCAACTGTTTTTTTGGTGGATTTGGTAGAATTTTGTAAGAATGATCCAAAAAGAAGTTGTAATATTCAACCATATATGGATTATCCGCTAATAATTTACTGACCTCATTTTTTGATAATACATCATATAAACGAGGGTCGGGCTGTGTAACGTCTTTTTGTGCCATAGACAATAGAGGCATTACAACACATAATGCTATTAAAATCTTTCTCATGAGTGAACGCTTTTTGTTTTTCAATATGTAGTTTGCATAAATTTTCTCAATCATTGCTATGTTTCTCATACGGACTGTGACGGTTTTAAACTGAATTTTAAACTGCTGGTTTTAATTAGCGATAAACTATAATTTGTTATAATTCAGGTGCTTAATTCGTTTTTTTCTTTCACTTTAACATCTTTCAAATGAAAATAATGATTTATATAGTTACATTTCTCTTGGTGTGTTATGGGTTGATTTGTCTTTTGATATATAGCTATCAGGAACAATTTATTTTTTATCCTACAAAATTACCATTGGATTATACCTTTGATTTTCCAACGCCACATCAAGAAGTTTTTTATAAAACAGAAGATAATGCCCAAATTCATACGATTCATTTTAAAACGGATACAGTTGATTCAAAAGGCGTTATCCTTTATTTTCATGGCAATGCTGGTGCACTTGATAGCTGGGGCTTTGTAGCGTCTTACTTCACTCAATTCGGCTATGATTGTGTTGTCGTTGATTATCGTACTTATGGTAAAAGCAACGGTCAGCTTAGTGAAAAAGCATTATACACTGATGCTCAATTGATTTATGACACTTTAAAAGCAAACTATTTAGAACAAGATATAATTATTTATGGTCGTTCTCTCGGCAGCGGCATCGCTACGGATTTGGGAACAAAGAATACTCCAAAACTTTTAATTTTAGAAACTCCTTTTTTGAATATAGCAACTATTGGTAAAACAATGTTTCGTTATTTGCCTGTAAATCAATTATTAAAATATCGTTTTGATAATCAATCGAAAGTAAAAAAAATTACAAGTCCTATTCATATTATACACGGAACAAAGGATGCCGTTATCCCATATTGGCACAGTCAGCAATTAATGGAACAAATTGGGAAACAAAATATTCTAACAACAATTGAAGGTGGAAATCATAATAATCTCGGACAGTTTCCTGAATATCATCGAATCATTCAACAATTATTAGTTTAGTAAGCAGTTTTTCAAGAATTATTGTTTAGTACCAAACGCCTATTGAAAAGGGGAACATTTTCGACGTAAAGGGTGTTACCAAGCCAATTTACTTAAAATTAAAATGTTAATTCAGATTTGTAGCAACTCGAATTATGTATTTTTGCATTTTGATTTGATACATTTAAAAATTAATAGTTAACAATTAAAGATGAAACCATCCATTCCAAGAGGGACAAGGGACTTTACGCCAACTCAAATTGCTAAACGCAACTACTTATTTGGGGTGATAAAATCGGTATTTATTCGCTGTGGATTTCAACCGATTGAAACACCAACTATGGAAAAACTATCTACCTTGACAGGTAAGTATGGGGAAGAAGGCGATCAATTATTATTTAAAGTATTGAATTCTGGTGATTTTTTAAGAAAGGTGAATAGTGATGATGTAGCCGCTGGAAATTTTAAAAAAGTAACTTTTCAAGTAAGTGAAAAGGGGTTAAGATATGACCTCACTGTTCCTTTTGCTAGATATGTCGTAATGCACAGAAATGATATTGCTTTTCCCTTTAAGCGGTATCAAATACAACCTGTATGGCGTGCAGACCGACCACAACGTGGGCGTTATCGAGAGTTTTATCAATGTGATGTGGATATCGTGGGATCGGATTCATTAATGTATGAAGCGGAATTGGTTCAAATTTACGATCAAGTTTTTGATGAACTTAAAATTCCTGTTTCTATCAAACTAAATAACCGAAAAGTCTTAGCTGGATTAGCGGAAGTAGCAGGCATTCCCGATAAGATGGTGGAAATGACGGTGGCCATTGATAAATTGGATAAAATAGGAATAGAAGGCGTACAAAAAGAAATGGCGAATCGAGGAATTGATGAAACTGCTTTTCAGACGATTCAATCTATTTTAAATGCACCAGATTTAGCAAGTGTAAAAACCGCCTTAGCAACGAGTGAAATTGGCTCAAAAGGGATAGCAGAAATTGAAGAGGTATTTGAATTACTGGGCTTGGGTACAGTACGAAACGAGGTAGTATTTGATGTAACATTAGCGAGAGGGTTGAGCTATTATACAGGCTGTATTTTTGAAGTTGCGGCAAAAGGTGTGAAAATGGGAAGCATTGGCGGTGGTGGTCGTTATGATGATTTGACAGGAATGTTTGGGTTGAAAAATGTATCTGGGGTAGGCGTTTCATTTGGGGCAGAGCGTATTTATGATGTGATGGAAGAATTGGATTTATTTCCAAAAGAGGATGCTTCAAGCTTAAAATTACTCTTTGTAACGTTTGATGAGGCTACATTTAAATATGCTTTTAAAACACTGCAAACGGTAAGAGCAGCAGGTATTAATGCTGAATTATATCCTGCTCCTGTAAAGATGAAAAAGCAGATGAAATATGCAAATGCTCGAAATGTGCCGTATGTTGCCTTGGTCGGCAGTCAGGAAATGGAGCAAGATAGTGTGAAGCTAAAAAATATGGTGACAGGTGAGCAAGAACTAGTAACTACGACAGCTTTGATTGAGACAATTCTTAATGCTTCTTAAAAGCCTTTTATCTTTTATGAAAAAAAGCATAACCACAATTTTAAAAATCGTCATTAGTATTGCAGCACTTTGGTTTGTACTCACAAAGGTGGAGGTTGAAGATATTATCAACGTTTATCAAAAAGCAAATTTATTTTGGGTTATTATAGCCTTTTTATGTTATTTGGTGTCAAGAGTTATGGGAGCTTATCGGCTCAATTATTTTTTAAGGGCAGCAAATGTCCAATTATCCGAAATAAATAATTTGAAACTATATTTACTGGGGATGTACTATAGTTTGTTTTTACCAGGAAGTATAGGAGGAGATGGTTATAAAGTGTATTGGTTGAAAAAGCGATATGATGTGCCTGTCAAACAAATTGTAACTGCTTTACTTTTTGATAGGATTATGGGAATGATGATAATTGTGGTGTTATTAACCTTTTTTTATCTTCTGTTAGGTTTACCTTTTGGCTGGCTAGGCGTATTAGGAAGTAGTGTAGGGGTTGGTATTGCTTATTGGATTGTAAAAAATTGGTTTCCTCCTTTCTTAAAAGCATTTGTTCCTACAGCCTTTCTATCTGTTACTTTTCATTTGATTCAAATACTTTGTATTTGGAGTTTATTGTATGCTTTGGGGGTAACGACCTCTTTTTTTGCTTACAGCTTTATATTCCTTATCGCCTCCATTGCCGCAGCTATACCCTTTACAGTTGGTGGAGCAGGAGCAAGAGAATTGACTTTTTTATATGGAGCAACGTATTTTGGATTAGTAGAACCTATTTCTGTAGGGGTTAGCTTTATGTTTTACTTATTTTCACTTATTGTTGCTTTGACGGGCTCTTATTATAGCTTTGTGAATACGGCTATTAGTCAACCTATTTTAGAGAAATAATTCTTAATACTTAAATCATTAATCAATATAAAAAAATTTATATAAAAACCAATAACATGACTCCCCTTCAACAAGAACAAAAATTACATCCATTTATCCTTATAGCAAGTCTTTTATTAATTGTTATTGGCTTATTTTGGAACTTAGGCCTCGCTCCATTATACTTAGAAGAACCTCGTCGAGCATTAGTTGCTATAGAAATGTTATTGAGGGATAATTGGATAGTACCTACACAAGCGGGGGATTATTATTACCGTAAACCGCCCGTATTCAATTGGTTAATTATTGGTGGATTTAAGTTATTTGGTAATTATTCGGAGTGGAGTATTCGCTTTTTTTCCATCATTTCACATTTAGCTACAGGGGGATTAGTATATTGGATTGGTCGAAAATATGTACATAGAGAATTTGGCATACTTACAGGCGTCTTAACGGTACTTTCTGTTGATATATTCTACTTCTTCTCCATTGTGGGTGGAGAAATTGATTTGTTTTATGGCCTAATTTCATTTGCCTTATTCATAGCAATTTACCGTTATTATGAGCAGCAGAAAATTTATACCCTATTTATAATTGTTTACCTTTTGGGAGCATTAGGAGCATTGACAAAAGGGTTACCCTCCTTTGCTTTTTTAGGCATTTCATTATTGGTATTTTTTAGTTATAAAAAGGATTTTTGGAAACTTTTCCACCCTGCTCATTTTATCGGTTTGGGGTTATTTTTTGGTATTTTGGGTTTATATTTCTACACTTATCATCAATACCATAGTCTAGAAGAATATTTAGCTAATTTGTGGTCTCAATCTGCGGATCGTACACTAAAGTCTGGGAGTTGGACTTTTCTAAAACATATTATCGCTTATCCCCTTGAAACCGTTTTTAAAAATACAATGCCGGCTACCTTATTAATTATTTTCCTTTGGCATAAAAAGTTTAGGCAGCTTATATTTTCCAATCCTTTCATTACTTTTTGTACCTATATGCTTATCAGTAATTTTGCTTTATACTGGATTTCGCAAGGGGCAAAACAGCGATATTTGTATATGCTATATCCATTTATCGTAATGATTTGTACGTATGCCTATTTGAAATTTGAAAAACAGAAGGATTGGCGACTTCAATTTCTAAAAATATTGGCTTATGCGATCTTAGGCGTTGGATTCTTAGGTTTTTGGGCTATTCCTTTTATTCCACAATTTGAATTTATCACTTACAGATGGTGGATTCCTATAGGTTTGAGTGTACCACTTTTAGGAATATTTTATTTCAGAAAGCAAATTCCTGCGATATGGATGATAGTATTGTTATTGGCAATTGGACGTATTGCATTTGATTTGACCATTTTGCCTGTAAAGGCACATAAAGAAATTATAGCTGAGCGAAAACAAGATGCCATCAATGTACATGAAATTGTGGGAGATCGAATGGTTAAATGGTTTGATCACTATGACGAAAGTGCAATGTCAATGACCTTTTATTTGACAAGCTATAGGTCTGAAATTGTAAATATCACAAATGATAAGTTAAGTGCAGACTACTTTATTGCACGCCCCGAGTTCATTAGAGAGCCTTTTGAGGTCGTTTATGAATTTAAAGGGAATGATTTAGTTTTATTTCAATTTCCTGATTGATTTATAGAGCATACTTAGCAGGTTCTTTTTCAAAAGATACCTTACATCCGTCACAGCAAAAATAATAATCTTTACCTTCATAATTAATCACGTGTTTGGCAGAGCTTTTTTGGACAGGCACATTACAAACAGGGTTAATAAATAAATCGGCAGTTTCGCTTAATTTAGGTTTGGTGGAAGGTCGTGGTATAGCGTCCGTATGTGCTTGCACAAGCGGAAGAAAACCATGCTGTGGTTTTTCTTCATGACGAATAAATTGAATAATCTCTGCCAAAATACTAATAGCTACTTCTTCGGGCAGTTTCGCATTAATATTTAGTCCGGCAGGGGTTTTTACTTTCTTTAGTTGGTCAAGGGTAATGCCTCTTTTACGTAGGGTTTGAAAAACAGCATTCGCTTTTCTACGACTGGCTACAAAGGCAATATATTCTGCTTCTGATTGAATCGCTTGTTCTAATGCATTTTCATCATTTTCACCTTGCGTACAAACGACGATACAAGTATTAATTCCTACATCAGAAGGTTCTAAAGCTCCTTTGATGACTCTATCAATTTTACCAAAACCACTTTCTTCTACCTCTCTTACAGCAATGTTTACGGAATAATCCATGGCTTTTCCTAACCGTGATAATGCCATGGCTACATTGGATTTACCCATAATTAGTAATTGTGGTTTGGGTAAAACAGGTTCTATATATAATTCTACACTCCCACCGCTATGACACGTCATTGGGTAACACATCACACCTGGTTTACTTTCTACATCACCACTTGGACTTATTTTAACCAATCTAGGCTTTCCTGTCTCTATAGCATCTAATGCTTCTTTCAGGACAATCCCTCTAGTGCAACCACCTCCTATCCAACCCGTGATTTTTCCATCTTGTGTTATCACGGCTTTATCCCCAGGCTTGCCAGATGAAGGAATTTCTCTATTGACGACAAAGGCAATAGCAAAAGCTTCTTTTCTCTGATATAACTGCTGTGTGGTATGTAAAAATTGATTAAACATTTTTTTTGACTTTTGACTTTCGTCCCGATAGTTATCGGGATTCGATAATCGCCTTTTCTTTTAAATCTTATTCGTTGTTAAGAATAAACTTATCAAAAGTCGATTGTCGTATGTCGATTGTCGCTATTAAATACTGATCAATAAATCCTCTAATTCCAAAATACTATCTAAACTATGTGCAGATTTAAATACATCTACATTTGGTAAGGCGGCACTCATGCCTTTTTGAATTGGTTCGTAACCAACCATGCCTTTGAGTGGATTGAGCCAAATGAGTTGACGAGTGCGTAATTGTATTTTTCGCAGCTCGGTAGCTAATAGCTCTGGCTCTCCTGTATCTAACCCATCGCTAAGGACAATTGTTGTAGAATGACCATTAAGGACGCGCTTAGCGTGTTGTTCATTGAAATCCTTAAAACATTCCCCAATTTTAGTCCCGCTCGACCAATTATCTGCTTTTGCAGAAAGGACAGCTAAGGTTTGCTTCAAATTTTTAGATTCTAAATAATCGGTTATTCTGATCAAATTGGTACTAAAAATAAAAGCTTCTATACTTTCAAAATGCATTCGTAAGGCACAAATAAATCGTAGTAAGAAGAAACTATATTTATCCATTGAGCCACTCACATCTAACAGTATAATCAATCGCTGACGACGAGGCTTACGATTCTTTCGCTTTAAATCAATAGGGTCTCCACCATGACTAATGCTACTTCTAATCGTTCGTCTTAAATCCAATCTGCCTTTGGTATTTGAGTTCTTCATTTTTCGCTTTAAGCGTAAACTCATTTGTTGCCAAAGTTGAATGGCTAATTCTTCTAAGTAAGCACTATCAATGTCTTCTATTTTTGAAAAATCGGTTTTGCGAAGTCTTGTCATGGTATTTGCACCTGATACGTTTTTACTATCGGTTGTTCCTTCTTCATGATTGCCTTTACCCATCATCACGAGTGAAGCAGAAGATTTTTTTTTAAGATTCGATTGATTTTTAAAAATGGTCTTTCCTTTTGCTCCACTTATATTATAATCCCAAAACCAATCATAGATTTTATCAAAAACCTGTATGTCTTCTTCTGATGTGCAGTAAATGGATTTTAAAGCATATTTAAAGGTTGAAGTTGCTGTTACTATACCGTAGTCTGCTGCTTGAATAGCATCTAGTGTCTCTTGCACACCCACATTTAATCCATGCTCCCGAGCAAATTGCCCAAAGCCTATGATAGCTTCCGAAACGGTAGGATATGCGGTGAAGTGTGTCTGCAATTTCTTGTGTAGTTTATAATAGCTGTTTTAGTTGTCTGATTAGCTTTCTTCGATAACTAAAGTAGCTGTTACCATTTCAATATCATTAGCGGATTTTAAAACACAACCTAGACTTTTAGCTATGGCTTCATTGCTCAAATTGGTATAACCTAGTGCTAATAATCCCTTTGCCCAATCTAGCGTTTCTGCAATGCCAGGCGATTTATCCAATTTAAAGGAACGCAACTCATGGACAGTTTGAACCAACTGAGTAGCAAGTGTTTTTTCAATTTGTGGTAAGTGCTTTTCTACAATCTTGATTTCCTTCTCTTGATCAGGATAATTAACCCAATGATATAAACACCTTCTTTTTAAAGCATCACTTAATTCTCTTGTACGATTCGAAGTCAAAATAACTAAAGGACGACTTTTAGCTTTAATTGTACCTATTTCTGGAATACTGATTTGAAAGGCAGATAATAATTCCAATAAAAAGGCTTCAAATTCTTCATCGGCTCTATCCACTTCATCAATTAATAAAACTGGTGGTTTATCGAAGGTAATAGCTTTTAGCAAAGGACGCTTAAGTAAAAAATCCTCACCAAAAATATAGGCTTCTTTTTCTTCCTCAGATTTAGTACCTGTTTCTTGAATTTTGATAGATAAAAGCTGCTTTTGATAATTCCACTCATAGACTGCTGTATTGACATCTAACCCTTCATAACATTGCAGACGAATGAGCTCTGTATCTAATAAAGCTGCCAACACATTGGCTATTTCTGTTTTTCCAACCCCAGGATTGCCCTCTAATAGTAACGGCTTTTCAAGCTTGAGCAACAAGAATAATATTGTTGCCAATTCGTCATCAAGAATATAGTTTTCCTGATCAAAACCCTTAATCAAATCACTTGTCGTATCTAGCACTTTTGAAATGTTGTGGTGATTGGTGGCTGGTGTCCCGATAGCTATCGGGAGGTGGCTGGTTTAAATCTTCTTTAAACTAATCACCAGTCACCGATCACTAATCACCTATTTACCCCCAAATAAGCGAGAAAAGAAACCTTTTATTACAACCCACATTAATGCCAATGCATTTACGGAGTTATCTTCTGCCTGTGGTGTTACAGGAGGAGGCGTTGGTTTTGCCTTTGGAGGTGTTGCTGTTGTAGTAGTAGTCTCCGTATCGTCAATGACTGTTGTTGTTTCTTCTTCAGCAGGTGCAGTTTCAGCTACTACAACAGGTGCTTCAGTGGCTAATTTGTTTTTAAAATTATTCACAAACTGATCAAAAAGCTGGTCAGAAACATCATTGATTAGACGAGCTCCAAATTGTGCTAACTTTCCAACGATTGTGATTTGCATACTACAATCCACTTCTGTACCACCGTCAATAGCATTTAAGGTGCTATTCATGAGCATATCTGCACTACCTTTTCCTTTTGAGTCCAAACCTTTCCCTTTTAAGGTCATTTTTCGGTTTGCCTCATCTATTTCCTCAAAGGTAATTTGACCACTATATTTAGCTTTTACAGGGCCGAACTTTAAAGAAACCCCTCCTTTATAATTTCGCTCGTCAATTTGCTCTGTCAAAGAAGCCCCTGGTACACAGGTTACAATTTTATTTGGGTCAACTAAATATTCCCAAACTCTTTCGACAGGTTCTTGAACTTGAAATTTTTTACTAATTGTTGTTTGCATGGTTGTTTAGTGGTTAGTGATTAGTGGCTAGTGATCAGTTTACCAATCACTAACCGCTAATCACTCCAAAACAATTTATATCTTAGTTAAAAATAACTTTGATCAAAAGTGGTCACTATCAAGTTTCTAATTACTAATAACTAACCACCAATCACTAAATTATCCCTTCTTTTCTTGTAAAACTTTCCAAACTTTATACGGTGTAATTGGAATATCTAAATGCGTAACCCCTAAGTGTGATAAAGCATCTACTATGGCATTAGCAATAGCGGGAGGTGCCCCTACAGTTGGTGATTCCCCTACACCTTTCGCACCGATAGGGTGGTGAGGCGATGGTGTAACGGTGTGACCCGTTTCCCAGCTAGGCGACTCAACGGCAGTAGGTACTAGATAATCCATCAATGTACCATTTAGAATATTACCTTGCTCATCATAAATTAATTCCTCATACATGGCAGGTGCGATACCTTGCGTCAAACCACCATGTACTTGACCTTGTACAATCATTGGATTAATGATGTTACCACAATCATCAATGGCTACAAAACGACGAACTTTAATTTCAGCCGTTTCTGGATCGATGTCCACCACACAGATATATGCACCACTAGGGAACGTTAAGTTTGGCGGATCATAATAGTGCGTTGCTTCAAAACCTGCTTCCATACCTTGCGGATGATTGGTATAAGACGCAAATACGATTTCTTGAATAGTCTTTACTTTTTCAGGAGCCCCTTTTACAAAAAACTTACCTGGTTCCCACTCTAAATCATCTTCACTTACTTCTAATAAATAAGCGGCAATTTTTCGAGCTTTCTTTCTCAACTTACGAGCAGCCATTGCAGCAGCAGCACCGGCTGTAGGCGTACTTCTACTCGCATAAGTTCCTAATCCATAAGGAGCAGTATCTGTATCTCCTTCCTCAATTTGAATATGTTCAGCAGGAATACCTAATTCTTCTGCAATGATTTGAGCATACGTTGTTTCATGACCTTGCCCTTGTGATTTTGTACCAAAACGCGCAATCGCTTTACCCGTAGGATGCACTCGAATCTCGGCACTATCAAACATTTTAATACCTAAAATATCGAAATCTTTAGAAGGTCCTGCTCCTACAATCTCTGTAAAGGTAGAAATACCAATTCCCATTAATTGACCATTGGCTTTCTTCTCTTTTTGCTCTTCACGAAGTTTCCAATAATCTACTGTTTTCATCGCTAATTCCAATCCTGCATGATAGTCACCTGAATCATATTCCCAGCCCGTTGGTGATTTCCAAGGGAAGTCTTCTTTTTTGATGAAATTTTTAAAACGCAAGTCTGCTGGATCCATTCCAACTTCAAATGCAAAACGGTCAGTCATCCGCTCAATAGCATGAACAGCTTCTGTTACACGGAAAGAACAACGATAGGCTACACCACCTGGAGGTTTATTGGTATAAACTGCATCGGCTTCCATAAATGCTGTATTGTAATCATAGGAACCCGTTCCGATAGAGAATAATCCTGTTGGGAATTTAGAAGGATTTGCAGAAGCATCTGTGTAACCGTGATCCGCTAAGATTTTGAAGCGAGTTGCTAAAATAGTTCCATCTTTCTTACCTGCCATTTCTGCCGTGATATGATAATCACGAGCAAATGAATCCGCTTGAAGATTCTCAGAGCGATCTTCTACCCACTTGATTGGTTTTCCAACTAAGAAAGAAACCGCAATGGCAATCACATAACCAGGATATACAGGTACTTTACCACCAAATCCACCACCAATATCTGGAGAAATAACACGCACTTTTTCCTCTGTTAGTCCCACATGACCTGCCACCAACGCAATCACGGTACGAATAGCGTGTGGTGCTTGAGTGGTCATATACATGGTCAGATGGTTCTGAACTTTATCATAATCGGCTACACAACCACAAGTTTCGATAGACGCTACATGGATTCTTGGAATGTGCATTTGTTCTTTTACAACGACATCTGCATCATTGAATACTTGTTCTGTCTTTTCCTTATCTCCTGCTTCCCAATGCCAAATATGATTATCTGTTTTACCTTCTTTGTCAGGGCGTAAAAGCGGTGCATCCTCATCCAATGATTTGAAAGGATCTATAATGGGCTTCATTGGCTCATATTCCACCATGACCGCTTCTTTACCATCTCTAGCGGCATATCGATCTGTTGCAATAACAGCTGCAACTTCTTGAGCTTGATACATTACGGTATCTGTCGGTAACACCATTTGCGTGTCAGACATCAACGTTGGCATCCAGTGTAAGTTGTATTGCTCTAGGTCTTTACCCGTTACTACTGCAATTACACCAGGAATTTCTAAAGCTGCTGAAGCATCAATATTTTTAATTTTAGCATAAGCATACGGACTACGCACAATATCCATGTGCAGCATACCAGGCAGCTTTATATCATCCACATAATTTCCTTTACCCTGCAAGAAACGAGCATCCTCCTTTCTTTTCATGGAGTGCCCCATCCCACTAATGGCTTTGGATGTTTTACATTTTATCATGTTTTTTTTATTTAGTTATTGGTTGATTGGTTATTAGTTATTGGTTGTAATGTTTTGTGTTTTCTTTAAACTATTAACCTCACCAATACATTTTTTTAAATTGAACGTGTGTGTAAAAACCACTTTACCATGCTACTAGTAACTAATAACCAGTAACAAATAACCAATACCTAAGATACAAACTCAGGTTCTGTTGATGGTAACTCATCGCCTCTCATTTTAGCACCTGCATATTGAATTGCTTTTACAATATTGTTATAGCCTGTGCAGCGACAAAGGTTTCCTGAAATGCCCCAACGAATTTCTTCTTCTGTTGGATTTGGATTATGCTCCAAGAGTTCTACCGCTCGCATGAGCATACCTGGTGTGCAAAAGCCGCAGTGTAAGCCATGATTTTCTTTAAAGCCTTCTTGCAAAGGGTGCATTTCGCCTTGAGGGGCTAACCCTTCTACTGTTTTGATTTCTTTACCATTAGCTTGAACCGCTAAAACGGTACAAGATTTAATTGATTTCCCATCTAAAAGTACTGTACACGCTCCACAGCTACTCGTATCGCAACCAATATGCGTACCTGTCATGCTTAATGTTTCTCGGATGAGGTGTACTAGCAATAGGCGATTTTCAACTTCAACGGTATGCTTTTCGCCATTGACCGTTACGGTTATCTCTTTTGCCATTTTGTATAATTTAAATCATCAATGTAACCTTCGATATTTGTCCAGATAGCTATCGGGATTCGACAATCGGGATTTTGATGATATATTTTTTAAAATTTAAAATTCAAGTGATTTAGATTATTAGTGAATAACGATTTTTTAGCCAATCACCAATCAATCAAATCACTACGCCAACGCTCTTTCCGCAGCTTTTTGAATCATTCGTTTAGTCAATACTCCGACCATAGCTCGTTTGTATTCTACACTTCCCCGTAAATCGGTAGAAGGGTTACAATCTTCTGATGCATATTGAGCTGCTTCTGCGATGGTTGCTTCGGTTAGTTTTTTACCCAATAAAGCCTCCTCTGAGCGCTTTGCACGTAGAGGAACAGGATTTACATTCGTTAAGCCTATACCTACATACGTTACCGTACCTGTATTGTCTAGCGTGATTTGTACTGCTACACCAGCCGTCGCATAGTCCCCAACTTTACGCTCTAGTTTGTGGTAAGCATTACCCGAACCAGCAGCAGGAACAGGAATTTTGATACCTGTTAGAATTTCATTTTCTTCAACAGCAGTAGAATAGAATCCAAAGAAAAATTCGTCAATACCCACAGTTCTTGTACCTTCTTTTCCTGTGATTTCAATTTGAGCATTGAGTGCCATCATGACGGCAGGATGGTCATTAGCGGCATCACCATGTGCTAGATTACCACCGATCGTACCCATATTTCGGACTTGAGGGTCAGCGATTAATTTAGTAGCATCTGAAAAGATTGGATATTTGGACTTGATAACATCTGAATGTTCCAAATCTGCTTCTCTTGTCAATGCGCCAATTTGTAAGTAGCCACCTTCTTCCTTAATGTAACTTAGACCAGGAATATTATTGATGTCAATTAAGACTTCTGGTTCTGCAAAACGCAGTTTCATCATAGGAATCAAACTGTGACCACCTGCTAAAATCTTTGCATCATCACCGTGTTCTTCTAGCAGGTTGAGTGCTTCTGCTAATGTAGCCGGCGCTTCATACTCGAAAGGTGCAGGTATCATTCGATATTGGTTTTTAAATGATTAAAAAGATATTTAGTAAAAGTTAGAGACTTTAACTCTGACTTGTATATATGTTCAATTTCTGAAAAAATGGCTTTACCCATTTTCTGTAGAAATATTGAAAACTTCCATTGACCCAAACCCCTAATAATAACAATAAAGTCCCCCAATTATAATGTGCTATATCACCTGTGAAAAATTCTTCAGAGAGTACCAATAGACTGCCCAGTATGACTAATCCTGCTGCAATAATTGTCCGATAACCTTTATAATTGACAAGGATTAATAGGAGTGTAAGGAATGCTAAACCAACTAATAAATAAGATGTCCAACCTGGATTGTGTCCATATAACTGACTTCCGCTACAAAGGGCAACGGTAGAAGAATAAGCCATGATACAAAATGGACATTTGGGTAGAATGGCAACTAATAAACCACTAATGATAGGAAAAGCACTATTTCGCTTCCAAGTATTTTTGGAAGCACATGATGCTGTACATCTAGCATTGGCTTTATCCATAATAGTATTTGACTTTATTTAGTTGACTGTAAAATTTATAGAAAATGACATATTTAAGTGAATAGAGAATGGCAAAGTAATATACTTACATTTAAG